>JAUNJS010000530.1 GCA_030533125.1 Eubacteriales bacterium
AAGGGAACCAAAGAGCAGACCGGCAGTACGCGGTGGTTTGCGCCGGGAACCAAAGAAATACGGGGGATAGGCAGCTGCCATGGAGAGCAGTATGGAAAGCGGCAGGGAACATTTTTTTACACGGGACAGGGCGTTCTATCGCTTGCTTTTTTCGATCTTTTCGATGGTGACGCTGCAGAATGTGGTGGCGTACAGTGTAAATATGCTCGACAATATCATGCTGGGCAGCTATGCGCAGACGGCACTGTCGGGCGCGGCGACGGTGAACCAGATCTTTTTCATGGTGCAGCAGGTGTCGCTTACGGTCTGTGACGCGCTGGTGATCCTGGCGTCGCAGTATTACGGGCAGAAGAGGCTGTCGCCGGTTCGGAAGGTCGCGGGGCACGCGCTGAAGCTGGCGGCTGCCTGGGGAGTCTTTTTCGCGGGGGTGTGCCTGCTCCTGCCGGGGCAGGTGCTGGGAATTTTCACACGGGACGCGGCGATCATCGAACAGGGGCGGGCCTATATGCAGATCCTGCTCTTTACCTTCCCCCTGTTTATGCTCTCGGCGACGCTGATGGCTGCGCTCCGCGTAGCCGGGACGGTGAAAATTTCATTCTATATTTCCGTCGTGTCGCTGATCGTCAACGCGTCTGTGAATTACACGCTGATCTTCGGCCATTTCGGATTCCCGGAGATGGGTGTGCGGGGCGCGGCGATCGGTACGCTGATCTCGCGCGTGATCGAGTTTGCCATTGTGTCCGGTTATGTGCGTTTCAAAGATAAAAAGCTGGATCTGTTCTCAGAGGATTTTCTGGGATTGAGAAACCGGGATCAAAACAGTGAGCGCGGCAGGATTGACCGGGAACTTGGGAAAGATTACATGCGGGTGGCGGTTCCGGTCATGCTGACAGGAATCCTCTGGGCGGTCTCCGTTCCTATGCAGACGGCGATCCTGGGACACCTTCCGGGAGCGGATGCTTCCGAGGCGATCGCGGCGAATTCTGTGTCGATGACCTTTTATCAGTACCTGAAGGTGATCGTGGCCGCCATGGCCTCCGCCTCGGGCGTCGTCATGGGACAGTCGGTGGGGCGCGGGGACATACGCCGGATCCGCTCGGACGCGCGGACACTGTCTGTCCTGGATCCGGCGATCGGCATCATCCTGGCAATCATCCTCTTCCTGGCGAGGACGCCGCTCCTCAGCATGTACAGCCTGAGCGAGGCGGCACTGCGCTATGCGGACCAGATCATGGTGATCCTGTGCTTTGTCATGGTGGGCATGTCCTACCAGATGCCGGTCTGCAACGGTGTACTGCGGGGAAGCGGCGACACGACCTTTACGATGTGGCTGAACCTGATCAGCGTGTGGGGAATCGTCATGCCCCTTTCTTTCCTGGCCGCTTTTGTCTGGAAACTGCCTGTCCCCCTGGTCGTACTCTGCATCCAGTCCGACCAGATTTTCAAGGGTCTTCCTGTTTTTCTGCGCGTCAGGAGCGGCAAATGGATCCGTCATCTGACAAGGGAATAGATCTCTGCCCTGTAAATCTGTAACAGAACCGATTTTCCCGAACCGGCAGCTGCCGGGACGGACCGCCCCTTTTTTAATCCACTTTTTTTAGATATACATATTTTTTAGATATACATAGGTGAAAGGAGAAACCAATGAAAGTAGTCGCCATCAACGGATCCCCGAGAAAGGGAGGAAATGTATCACAGTGTCTCGAGGTTATGGCAGCTGTTTTTGCCGGGGAAGGGATCGAGTTCGAAGTCCTGCAGCCCGGGCCGTGTGTCCATCCCTGCATGGCCTGCTACAAGTGCCTGGAGACCGGTTCTCTGCACTGCGTGCAGACAGACGACATGGTCAATGAAATCATCGACAAGTGCATTGAGGCGGACGGTATTATTCTGGCTTCTCCGGTCTACCACGGCGGGATTTCCGGCGGGATGAAGTGCGTCATGGACCGCGTACTGCTCGCGGCCTGCTGCGGTGAAAATCAGTTCCACCACAAGGTGGGCGCCGCGTTCTGCACGCTGCGCCGCTCCGGAGGAATGGAGACCTACCAGCAGCTCATCGGCCTCATGGACGCCATGGAGATGGTGATCGTGACATCGGATTACTGGGGAGCGGTTCACGGCGCCGACCCCGGGGAGGTGAAGCAGGATATCGAGGGGCAGGAAGTGATCGCCAAGCTCGCCCGCAACGTCGCCTGGACCGTCAAGGTCATCGACGCGGCGAAAGGGAAAATTGACCCGCCCGAGACACATAAGCGCACATT
>JAUNJS010000531.1 GCA_030533125.1 Eubacteriales bacterium
GAACACAGAAAAATCGGTCAGGAAAAAAAGCACAGAAAAACGGGCACAATGAAATGCGTATAGAAAAAAGAAGTACAGGAGAAACGGGTACAGAAAAAACGGATATAGAAAAACCGGGCAGCGGAGAAACAGGCACAGGAGTAATGGAAATAGAGAAAAGGAACAGAAGGAATAAAAGAAATAAAAGGAATGGAAATGAGAATGAGACGTAGAGAAACGCAGGCCCGTGCGGTACATCCGTCTTTGCTGCTCTATACAGCCGCCCATTTTTTCGTGGATTTTATTTCCATATACCTGATTCTGGGAAGAATCATTCATGATGACCGGCTCCCGGTATATTTGATTATATATAATTTTTGCGCGTTTGCGGGGCAGATGCCCCTTGGGGTCGCGGCGGATCTGATGGACCGCTGTGAACGGCTCTCTGTCGCGGGAACGGGAATTCTGGCAGTTCTTGTATTCCCGGGCAGGCTGGTGACGTTTTCTCCTGCCGTGCTGGCCGCCGTGACGGGGCTGGGCAACGCGCTGTTCCATATCGGCTGCGGCACGCGTGTCCTTCGCTGGAGCGAGAACCTCTGCGAGGAATCCGGAAACCGCGCCGGTTCAGACAACGATTCACAGCGCGAGCAGAGGACGAAAAGCGCCTGCGAGGAATCCGGAAACCGCGCCGGTTCAGACAACGATTCACAGCGCGGGCAGAGGACGAAAAGCGCCTGCGAGGAATCCGGAAACCGCGCCGGTTCAGACAACGATTCGCAGCGCAGGCAGAGGACGAAAAGCGCCTGCGCGGAATCCGGAATCCGTGCCGTTTCAGCCACCGGCCAGCAGCGCAGGCGGAGGACGAAAAGCCCCTATGAGGAATCCGGAATCCGTGCCGTTTCAGCCACCGGCCCGCAGCGCGGGCAGAGAAAGAAAAGCCCCTGCGTGGAATCCGGAATCCGTGCCGGTTCAGCCATCGGCGAGCAGCGCAGACAGAGAATGAAAATGACGTGCAGGGATTCAGGGATCTTCGTCAGCGCGGGCGCGCTCGGACTGTTTTACGGCAGAAAATGCGCGGGGATGGAACCGTTCGGTTCTGCTTTCTGGATTCCGGTGTTCTGCATATATTTGATCCTTCTGCTTCTGGTCGCGGACAGCCATATTTCCGGCACGCTTGCCGCGATCTCCGGCGCGCTTGCCGCTATTCCCGGCACATCGCCCATTGTCAGCGGCACGAGTCCCCGTATTTCCAGTACGCGCCCCCCTGATTACGGCGAGCCTCCCTGTATTTCCGGCACGCGTCCCCCCAATTCCGGCGCGTTTCCCCGAATTTCCGGCACGCTTCCGGAAAAGGACGCGCCCGGTGGGACCGGTTCCGCTTTATCGGGACCCCGGGTCAGACACAGAAGACAGGTTCTGCGCACCGTGTTCTGCGTGTGCGCGCTTGCCCTGGTGGTTGTACTGCGCTCGTACCTCGGCGTCATTGTGCGCTTTCCATGGAGAGCGGATTATCCGCTGCTTCTGGTCTGCTGTGTCGTCCTGGGAAAGATGCTTGGAGGGGGCCTTGCGGATCTCTTTGGAGAGACCCGTACGATTGTGGTTTCGCTGCTGTTTACCTCTGTTTTGTTCCTCGCGTCATCCCTCCCCGCGGCAGGTCTGACCTCCCTGCTCCTGTTTAACATGACAATGCCGGTCACGCTGACGTGTCTGGCAGAGATGATCGGGATGCCCGGGCTGGCGTTCGGCCTCCTCACATTTGCGCTTTACATCGGCTGTCTGCCGAGTCTTCTGGGGATGGTGCCCGCGTCCTTCCTGCCCGTGCTGTACGCGGCGATTTCGCTTGTGTCACTGGTGCTGATGCTTGTTGTCTGGAGAGCCCGGGAGACGATCTGACTGCATATGACCTCTTTAAGACTGTATGTCACGGCATTTTTACTTACACTGGGAATGGAATACCCCGTCGCGCGGCTTTTCGGGATGCGGGGACGGGAGGGCTTCCTTATCGTTGCCGCGATTAACCTGATTACAAACCCGGCAGCAGTTTTTGCCAATTTTTACCTGGGAACGCTGACGATTCCCTTTCTCTCCGGGACAGAAAGAATCCTCCTCAGGCACCTGCTGATCGAGGCCGCCGTTCTGATCACGGAAGCGCTGCTGTATAAAAGATACGCGGACGGACTTCGCCATCCCTGGAGGCTTTCAGCTGCCGCGAACATGACTTCTTATTTTCTGGGATTATTCCTGCAGTATATACATTAATACATTCCCAATCTGCCG
>JAUNJS010000532.1 GCA_030533125.1 Eubacteriales bacterium
CGCGAGCCGGCTCAGCGAGGTCTCCGTCCCGAGGGGGACGACGGGGGGTGCCGGGACGCCCCGCGGCCGTTTTTCGTCCGGATTCCCCCCGGCTCCGGTTCATGATGCTGCATCAGATTCGGCAGGATCAGGCCGTCCACCAGCCGGATCTCTATTTCCTGCTCGATCATATCCGAAAAAGTCTTCCCCGTCCCCTTTGAAAGCATATACAGGTCCCAGGGATCCAGAATAATGCTGTCTCCGGTATTCCGGCAGCAGTCCGAACAGCCAGCGCAGTCGTCGCAGCCGACCGGGACCATATCTCCTGACTTATAGAAACAGCCGTCATAAATCTCCTCGATCCCTTCTTCCCGCAGCATGCCGAACCTCCATGTTTTTTCCGCGCAGTATCCATTGTTCTCTTCACGACCTCATTCCGGATTTTTCCCGGATTCTTTTCCCCAGGTCTGCATAGATCATATCAGACCGTCTGCCGGAGCAGGCCCATGCCTTCCGGATTCTTTCCCCGGTCTGCATAGATCATATCAGACCGTCTGTCGGAGCAGGCCCATGCCTCCCGGATCCTTTCCCCGGTCTACATAGAAAACATCCATGCCCGCCGCGCGGACATGGATGCTCTTTCCGGTGAATAAACTGGCTGCGGGGATCACAGCCTTCTCAATCTATTACTTATTGTAATTGACGATCTTTCCGAAGTCCTCGGTCAGCGCCGCGCCGCCGATCAGGCCGCCGTCGATGTCGGGCTGCGCGAACAGCTCGGGCGCGGAGGAGCCTTTTACGGAGCCGCCGTACTGGATGCGGATCTTCTCCGCGGTGTCGGCATCGTAGATCTCGGCGATGAGGGCGCGGATCGCCTGGCAGACCTCCTGGGCCTGCTCTGTGGTCGCGACCTTGCCGGTGCCGATCGCCCAGATGGGCTCATACGCGATAACCATTGTAGCGGCCTGCTCTGCGGTGATTCCAACGAGGTCGCTCTTGAGCTGCAGGCGGATCCAGTCAATGGTCACGCCCATTTCGCGCTGCTCAAGGGTCTCGCCGCAGCAAAGGATCGGGATCAGGCCGTACTCAAAGGCCTTTTTGACCTTTCTGTTGAGGAACGCGTCGTCCTCTTTGTAGTACTCTCTCCTCTCGGAGTGGCCGATGATGACGTACTTGACGCCCGCATCCACCAGCATCGCGCCGGAAACTTCGCCGGTAAACGCGCCGCTGTCCTTATCGGAAAGGTTCTCCGCGCCGACAGCCACATTCGAGCCCTTGACCGCCTCGGCCACGGGAACGATGTCGATGGCGGGTACGCAGTACACGACATCCACGTCGTCATTCTTTACGAGGGGCGCCAGAAGCTCGACGAGCGCCTTTGCTTCGCTGGGAGTCTTGTTCATTTTCCAGTTGCCGGCGATGATTTTCCTTCTTGCCATAATAATTCTCCTAACTCTTTTATACAGGATTAAAATGAAACCAACCTGTGCTGCGCCCCTGCGGGCCGTTTGTATATATTCCGCGGGCCTGTTTACGATTTGCGGTCCGCGGGGACAGCTGTCCGTTTACAGCCGTCTCTGACGTCCGACAGCTTTAACTCTTATTTGTCATTTGCTGCCGCGACACCGGGAAGATCCTTGCCCTCGAGGAATTCCAGGGAAGCACCGCCGCCGGTGGAGATGTGGCTCATCTTGTCGTGGAAGCCCATCTGGTTGGCTGCCGCCGCGCTGTCGCCGCCGCCGATGATGGTGGTCGCGTCGGTGTCTGCCATCGCCTGCGCGACTGCCTTTGTGCCCTTGGAAAGGATCGGGTTCTCGAAGACGCCCATCGGGCCGTTCCATACAACGGTCTTCGCGTTCTTGACGGCATCGGAGAAGATCTCGATGGTCTTCGGGCCGATGTCCATGCCCATCTTGTCGGCAGGGATCTTGTCGATGTCAACGGTTTCGACTTCGATCTCAGCGTCGATCGGGTTCGGGAACTCGGAGGTGATGACCGCGTCCACGGGCAGAAGCAGGCTCTTGCCGAGCTCTTCCGCCTTCTTGATCATCTCTGCGCAGTAGTCGACCTTGGTGTCGTCCAGAAGGGACTTGCCGATCTCATAGCCTTTGGCCTTCGCGAAGGTGTAGGCCATGCCGCCGCCGATGATGAGGGTGTCGCACTTCTCAAGCAGGTTGTTGATGACATCGAGCTTGTCAGCAACCTTTGCGCCGCCCAGAATAGCTACGAAAGGACGTACCGGATCCTCAACTGCCTTGCCGAGGAAGTCGATTT
>JAUNJS010000533.1:0-1169 GCA_030533125.1 Eubacteriales bacterium
TCGTGTACTCCGGCCTGTCCATTTCCAGGGGCTCCTCCGTCCAGAAGGGAGATGTTCCGGCCAGGGCTTCCATCCGGCCGGAAACCACACCGGCCAGGAACGCCAGTATCAATATCAAATAGATCCGGGAAAGGGTTCTTTGACGCATCTTATTCGTCTGTCTCTTTCTATCACTTTTTTATACATTTTGTTTTGCGCGTTCAGGGAGCCGTCCGGTTCCCGGTCTCTGTCGCTGCAGCCATTCCCCGCATACCCAGGCCCGACAAATGGAACTCCCATGAAGAATGATAACAGGTGTTTAGTCAAAAATCATGATTAATTCAATTCTCGTTGTATCCAAATACTTCGTCAAGGAAATCGAACCGCTTTTTCGTCCATTCTTTGGCATTTTTCACAGAAGCAGAAGGATCCTCCAAAGACCAGCATATCTCTTCAAAGCGATACGCACCGCTTATCAAGAGCGTAGTATTTATTGTATCGATCATTTCGCAGACCGGTTTCGCATCAATGCCGTTTGAACGCCACTTCTTCCAGAGAGAAAATATTTCTGTAAATGCTTCCGGATTCCCTAATTGATAAGACTCAAAATCCAGAGGATAATCTTTCCGAACCTTCATTGATATATAGGATTCAGGAACATGAACCGTACATAGCTCCCCCAGGTTCCACACAAATTCATCACCGAGTATATAATTTAGGTCCCAGACTGTCCGTTGCAGGAACCAGTTGCCATCAAACTGCTTATAAGCAGCCATATACGTGTTCTTCCAGGTATTGTCCTCTGCGTGAAGCAGAATGCAATACAGGGAGTACGTCAGAAAGTTTTGTAAATCTATACGGCATCCTTTCCTTTCCAAATCCGTTATTTTCGCGGGAGCAGGATATCCTTGTTCATTGAAAGCCCAATTCTGAAAGGTATGTAAAATATTCCAGGAATCTTCTGCCGGAGTATCGGGATATTTAATCTCAGCGAACAGGCTGTCCCCGGACGCAGTAAGTTTGTCTGACTTTTCGGCCTTTTTATAATCGTTGCTATCCGGCATTTTCCAGTCGTTTATTTTATATAATATATCACCCTCTCGCATTCCCATGAGTTTCCTGTCAACAGGAACCATCAGACCATATAGTCCAGTACTTTTTCCATTTATAAAAAGAGCGCAATAACTTAT
>JAUNJS010000533.1:1179-2252 GCA_030533125.1 Eubacteriales bacterium
CTTATTTCTGAGGAAGCAACAGGAGTATCACATAATGAATTCACCTGTTTCCAGATCTGATATGCCACATATTCCCGTACTCTTGTCTGGTCTGTATACAACGCGTTCAGAACCCAGTCGTCATCGCTGCGCATTCCAAGTAATGACTTATTTATTTTGTCACCCTGTGCATCCTTCAGAGAAACTCTGTAATTCTTCTTGGAGTAATTCCGAGTTACATGTCCTCTAACATGAAAGATACAATATTCTTCCAGTGCTGTATTATCAGACGGATCTGTGACAATGATCGTTCCACTCTTTTCTTTACTATTTTCATCCGAATTACGAGCCACATCATAGATCAGCTGAATCGTCGGAATTCCAATAAAAACCATTTTAAAGGTCGCATATGTGCTTTTCTCCACTAGCAGCGCCTGAAACAAATATCCTTCTTCAATCGCTTTTAAAGGATCGGAAAATTTGACATCATCGATAAAATACAACTTTTTGTCGACATCATTGGTCTGAATATCTGAAAGAAATAACCTGGAATTTTCGGGAATCTCTTTTCCCTCAATATCTACAGGAATATAAAAAGCGTCCGTTTTAGTGTCATAGGCTGCAGGATTGCCATACATACGTATTTCGCCATAACAAATCTGACGTCTGGATTTATTTTTAACACACGGTTGTATTTCTTCCGGAGATAATATTTGTACAGTGCCTGAAAAGGAGGAAACATCGGAGATGTACGCAGTGTCTTTGCTCTCCCCGTCTTCTGATAGAATCTGAGAGATATCATCTGACGATTTTCCTATATTGTCAGGAATCTTAATCATCATGACTGCAAACAATATACCCGCCAGGAGTAATATGACTATGTGTCCTGCACTCAATCGATTCATTTTCATACCACCTGTTTCATTCCTCTGCAGTTTATTCTTTGTCCGGCCGTTTCATCTCTGTTTTCGCTTGTCTTTCAAAATATTCATTCTCTAACAGCACTCGTCAGCAGTTTATGCATGCAGCATACCGTTACAGCTGATACACCCGGATCAAGTCAAATTCCTGGTAAAACGGAGTATCTGCTTTCA
>JAUNJS010000170.1:0-1076 GCA_030533125.1 Eubacteriales bacterium
CCACCTTTAAGATCTGACGTACAACCGCTTCCAAGTCTGCCCGGCTGTTATTCCCGCGGACATGAATGTCCGCCGGGATCCGGAATCTGTGCGGTTTCCCCGAAAAGTGCCGGAAAGAATTGAAAAAACCCGGAAAAGAGGAAATTATTCCGCCGCTGCCGCAGCTTCCTGCTCAGCCAGCGCCGCTGCCTTCTCTTCCTCGGACAGCTCCAGCTCGGATCCGCAGTGCAGGCACTTGCAGGCGCCGAGAGGGATATCCTCGCTCTTGCAGTAAGGGCACATTTTAGTTGTGGGAGCTGCTTCTTCCTCTTCCTTCTTCAGCTTACCGGCAGCCGCGTTCAACGCCTTGATGATGGAGAAAAGGACGAACGCAATGATCAGGAAATTGATCAATGCCGTGATGAACTTGCCGTAGTTCAGCGTGACATTCTCGCTGAGATTCAGTGCCATATGATCAAAATTCATGCCGCCGAACAGGCCCAGAAGGGGGCTGATCAGATCCTCGACCAATGAATTCACAATGGCCGTGAAGGCGCCGCCGATGATGATACCAACTGCCATATCCATGACGTTGCCGCGGCTGATAAACGCTTTGAACTCATCCATAAAACTCTTCATCTTTATTTACACCTCTTTCCTGTAGACAGTGCATACCCGGCTGCAGGCTCTCTGCTTCCCTCTGTCCAGCCGGCGCAGCACCTGTTACTGTACCGCGATGCGGAACGCATCCATCAGACATTGTATCAGATTCTTTCAAAACCACAATGGGCAATTTATAGAAATTTTATAGATTCCGTAATCTCCTCGTAGTCGCGGCGCAAAGCGGGCAGCGCATCCTGCGCGCCCTGCCGGTCCCCCGCTCGCAGAGCCTCCGTCATGATACTTGCCGAATCATACAGCCGCGAAAACCCGATATTCAGACATACACCTTTGAGTGTATGGGCCGCGAGGAAGGCATCCTCAATCCTTTCCTTCCGCAGCGCATCCAGCAGAAGGTCGTAGGAATCATCCCGCAGGAACATTTTGACATATTTTTCCACGCGTTCCTCTCCCATAAAACGTTTCAGAACGCTCTC
>JAUNJS010000170.1:1176-6995 GCA_030533125.1 Eubacteriales bacterium
ATATAACAATCCGGTCTCCGGGTCCCTGCAGCTCTCTCAATGCTGCCAGCGGTTCTCCCGGAGATACGCGTCAATCTCGGCCGCCTCCTCGGAGAGTTTGTAGTCCTCCTCTCCGAACAGGAACAGATGGAGCCACTTGACATTGTCCTCCAAGGTCTGCGGGAGGATGAAATCCCCGTCCTCGTAAGTGCTGCCGAATCCCCTGTACTCTTCCTGGGGGATGCCGCCGGTTTCGGCGACATTCAGACTGGTCGCCTTTGTGATCAGATTGAGGATTTCGCCGGAGGAAAGCGAGGTCGCAAGGTCGCCTGCCACGCTGTTCGCGACGTCCACCAGGGTGGCGGGAGAAGCGGCTTTTGCTTTTTCCAGAGTCTTGTTCAGCACTATGCGCTGCCGCTCGGCGCGCTTGAAATCATCTCCCTGGGTATAGCGGATCCTGCTGTAGGCGGTCGCCTGTGTTCCCGTGACCGAGACAAGCCCGGTCTCTTCTACCGGCGTATCGTCCGTCCCGAGTTCGAGGTGCATGTCGTGCACATACATGTTGAGATAGCCTCTCTCCTCCTCGTCAAGCTCGATTTCAATGCCTCCGAGGGCATCGATCGTGTGGATCAGACCCTCGAAGCCGACCGTCACAAAATCGACGATATTCAAGTCCAGGTTCCGGTTCAGCATATCTATGGCCTGTGCGGGCCCACCGTATGCGTAGGCGGCGTTCGCCTTCGTATAGATGTCGTCCCCCACATTGAGAAAAGTGTCGCGGTATACGGAAACCAGACGGATTTCTCCGGTTTCCTCCTGGATTGAACAGATCATGATCGTGTCGCTCCGGTTATTTCCGTCCAGCAGCTCCCCGGACCGGGAATCCACACCGAACAGAGCTATATTGCGATACCCCTGCATCCGTTCATTATTTCTTACCTTGGAAGAAATCCCCTCGGTCAGCTGCTCCTCCAGATCCACGGAATTCATCCTCTGTATGCGGAGAATCGAGCGCATCTTAAAGAGAAAATAACCCACCGTGACCGCCATGATCAGGAGCATGGCAAGGAAGATCCGGAGCGCGATGCGTCCGGCTCCCGCGCGTCTGCGCCCGCCGTTTCCGGCCGCGCGCCCTTTTTGACCTCCCGCGCCGGGCTGCCCGGAGTCTCCTCCGCTGTCCCGCGGCGTCTTTTCCGCAGCACCCCGCGCCTGGCGGTCTCTGTCTCTTGAACGGGCATAGGCCCTGTAGTCCTCCTCATCCTCCGGGGAGGCTTCCGCCGTCCCGAACCGGCCGTCTCTCCGGACGCCGGCTCCGCCGCTCCTTCTGCCGTCGGAACTATCTCCGGCGGGATATCCTCTTCCGTCTCTGTAGTTTCTTTGATCCGGTTTATTCCGCTCTGATAAAGCCATCTTTTTCCTCTTCCATACAATATATGAATTGCCTATGATTTCCGGTCATTTCTGTTACAGTGAATGGATTATAACCAGTCAGATCCTATTTCACAAGTCTAAACTGTTTATTTTTATAAATAAATCATAAAAAAGTCTGACAGATTAATGATTGTTTTTTGTTGACAGACTACATCCCTCTGTCTATAATACGCTTCAGGGCTTTAAAGCGTTTAAGCGTCTAAGTGTAAAAGTGTTTCTGCCGGCACGAAAACCGGATGGATGAATTGAAAATATGTTATTTGCGACCTATACTCTATCAATTCCCGCTTAACTCTGTTGTCCGGTTTCACTTTTTCACGATCAGCATTCATTTTTCATAGTTGTTGTTTCATTAATCTTTATTGTTTCATTGTTTTTAGGAGGAAACTGACATGGCTGCAAAAATCCTGCTGCTTCTGATCTTCTTTGGCGTAATGGTCGGTGTTGGCTTTTATAGCCGCCACAAAGCCGGCAGCGTCACGGATTACGTTCTGGGAGGCCGCGAAGTCGGACCCTGGATCACGGCGTTTGCCTTCGGCACGTCCTATTTTTCATCGGTCGTGTTCGTCGGTTACGCGGGGCAGTTCGGATGGAAATACGGTCTTTCCTCTACCTGGATCGGTCTGGGCAACGCCTTTATCGGTTCGCTCCTGGCCTGGCTGATCCTCGGACGGCGCACGCGCGTCATGACACAGAAGCTGGATTCCCGCACCATGCCTGATTTCTTCGGAAAGCGGTTCCAGTCGAAGAGTCTCCAGATCGTGGGCAGCGCCATCGCGTTCGTTTTCCTCGTGCCGTATACGGCCTCGATCTACAACGGTCTTTCCCGGCTGTTCGGGATGGCCTTCGATATTCCCTACAGCGTCTGCCTGGTCGTCATGGCCGTTCTGACGGGCGTCTATGTCATCGTCGGTGGTTACATGGCCACCGCGCTCAACGATTTTATCCAGGGCATCATCATGCTTTTCGGCATCTGCGCCGTCATCCTCGCGGTCCTGAACGGACACGGCGGCTTCCTGAATGCCGTGCACGAGCTCTCCATGATCTCCGCGGACGACGCGGCGGTGCCTGCCCTGCAGGGCAGCCAGGGACTGCTCACGAGCTTTTTCGGTCCCGACCCGGTGAACCTGCTGGGCGTCGTCATCCTGACCTCCCTGGGCACCTGGGGCCTGCCTCAGATGGTCCACAAATTCTATGCGATCCGCGATGAGAAGGCCGTCCACACCGGCACCATCGTCTCTACCTTCTTCGCCGTGATCGTGGCGGGCGGCTGCTATTTCCTGGGCGGTTTCGCGCGGCTTTTCGACGTCCCCGCCATCTACAAGGCAGACGGCTCGATCATGTACGACTCCATCGTCCCCCAGATGCTCTCCACGCTTCCGGACATGCTGATCGGCATCGTCATCGTGCTCGTCCTCTCCGCTTCAATGTCCACCCTGTCCTCCCTGGTGCTCACTTCGAGTTCCACGCTGACACTGGATTTCCTGAAGGAGACCGTCGTAAAGGATATGGCTGAAAAAACACAGCTCGTCGTCATGCGCGTGCTGGTGGCCTTCTTTATCATCCTTTCCGTCATCATCGCCCTGAATCCTCCGACCTTCATCGCACAGCTGATGGGCATCTCCTGGGGCGCGCTCGCCGGCGCGTTCCTGGCTCCCTTCATGTACGGCCTGTACTCAAAGCGCATCTCAAAGGCCGCCGTGTGGGCAAGCTATATCTCCGGCCTCGGGATCACCGTCCTGAACATGTTCCTGCACTTCATCAAGTCGCCGATCAACGCCGGCGCCGCGGCCATGATCGCGGGCATTATCATTGTCCCGATCGTGAGCCTCCTCACCCCCGCCCCGGACAAAGCCTTCGTGGACGACGTCTTCTCCTGCTATGAGCAGAAGGTCATGGTGAAAAAGATGCATTCCCTCGAAGACGAGTGACCGCCGCGCACTCATTTTTGTGCCGCCGCGTTCTGGTACGCATACCCGAACTGCAGCTTCAGGATCCCGTCCTCAAGCTTCCATCCGGACAGATCGCGGCGGCACAGCAGATCCGGCAGGCGCAGGCGGCGCACTTCGCTGCGGACATGAAGAATGAGGTCCTCTCCTTCTTTTTCGGCGAGAATCTCTTCTTCCTCCGCATAGGGGAGGGAGATCAGAAGCGTCCGGAGGCCGGTATGCGCATCATACTCCATCTGGAAGGTTTCTTCTTTACAGAACACGGTCACCGGGTCCTCTTCTCCGTACAGCTCCTCCGCCGCACGCAGCAGGGACGGGATCCCGCGGATCTCCTCCTGCTGCAGGTACAGGTAAAAATGTTTCCTGCCCGGAAAGCTCTCCGCGGCGATCCGCAGATTCTCCTGCTGGATTTCGTTCCACCCCGCAAAATACCCCTGCATTGCCTCCCCGGGATAGATCCTGTTGATACAGACCGCGTCAACCCCGAAATCATACTCGCACATCCATGTGAAATTCCGCCTGGCTTCCTCCAGGACAATCCGTTCCGGGGTCGTCACGATGCGAAGGCTCGTGATCTGCCGGTTCCGCAGGATCTTCTGGAGGGCATTCAGCCGCTTCACGAGCGCGTCGAACTCGGCAAAAACCATGTCCCTCGGCTTCGGTACCGTTGTCCTGCGTGTAATCAGGCCGCCGAAAGCACTGGTGAAACCGCGCACCATCGGCAGGAGCCGGTCCGCGAGCACACTGAGCCGCTCGGGATAGCGCAGAAGGGCCAGCGTCTCGCCCGTCGGTGCGCAGTCAACGACCACGACATCGTGCCGCCCCTCCTCGTACACATCCAGAATCCGGATCAGGGAACACAGTTCCTCCAGTCCCGGAAAAAGGAGCACCTCATCTGCCTCGATTCCCCCGTTTGCCTTTCTGTCAATCAGCTGCCGCAGATAGTCCCGGAGTGTCCCCCAGGCCCTGCGGCTCTCTTTCGTGGGATCGATCTCAAGCGCCTCCAGTCCCGGAAAGACCTCCCGGGGATCGGAGCGGAGCCGCATGCACAGGCTGTCCCCAAGGCTGTGCGCCTGGTCCGTGCTCATGAGCAGCACCTTCTTCCCCGCCTGCGCCGCCCTGACGGCCGTCGCCGCGGCAATACTCGTCTTTCCGACCCCTCCCTTTCCCGTATAGATCAGGATTCTCATCAGCGCATCCTCTTTTCGTATATCTTCACACATCGTCTCTGACCCGGAAGCAGATCGTCAGGCGGTCGTCCTCCAGTGTCCGGGAAGTCATCTTCGCCCCGCGCAGGACGCCCGGCAGGGGAATGCTCCGCATGTAATTATTGATGCGGATATCAACATCCATCTCCCGGGGAAACACCTCTACTTCCTCCCGCGCTGCGCCGGGAACCTTTATTGTCAGGCTGTATCCGCCTTCGATCGGCGCGTAGATTTCATTGTCGCTCCTCACAGGGCGGTCAAACAGCGTTTCTCCTCCGATTGCCGGCGCGCAGAGGCGGATTACCGCTTCCGCTCCGCGGATTTCGGTCGAAAACCAGGGAATCCTCTCGATTGTGAGCCCGGTAAAAATGCTCTCCAGCTCCTTCAGATACTGTGTCTGGATCTGCCGCCAGTGCTCCATAAAGGAGCTGCCTGTCTTCTCCGGCAGAATGCGGTTGATGAACAGCGTATCCACAGGATACCGATAGAGATTCAGATACATATAGCTTCTGCGCGTCTCTTCCACCACCATTTTCTCGGGAATGCATACCAGCCGCACCCGGCAGATGTCCGGGTCCTTCAACAGCTCCTCGAGCCTGACAAGATCCGCATGGATCTTTCCGATCTCATCCATCGCGGCGCTGTCCGGCAGTGTCATCCGGTACCGGAACTTCGCGACCGGGGTCAGGATCCGGGTGATCATACGGCCCACCGGGGAAAACTTCTCCACATACCAGGACAACAGTTCCGGAAGCTTGAGAAGCGAGAGGGTTTCGCCCGTCGGCGCGCAGTCCACAATGATCCTGTCATAGTCCCCGCTCAGATACAGATCCCGGATCTTGAGCAGACAGAACAGGTTCTCAAATCCGGGGATCATATAGCTGTCTCCCGCCTGCGCGGCCGCGCTTCCCACACTCCCCGAGACACTGGCAATGGACCTGTTGACATTCGGATATTCCTCCCGCATCAGCATATACGGATCCAGCTCCAGCAGGGACAGTCTTTCCATCACTTCCGTCGCGTGTCTTCCGACCTGAACCTGAAAGAGATCTCCGATGTTATGCGCCATGTCCGCGCTGACAAGCAGAGTCCTTTTCCCCTCCGCGGCGGAGCGGACGGCATGGGCCGCCGCGACACTCGTCTTGCCGACGCCTCCCTTTCCGGTAATAATGTAGATTTTCGCCATAATTCATACCCGTGGGTCAACGGAGATTCCCGTTTCGTTTTCCGTCAACAGAGCTTCCCGTTTCGT
>JAUNJS010000171.1:0-2603 GCA_030533125.1 Eubacteriales bacterium
GTAAACCTTTTGTCAACTATTCATGCGGATCGGAAGAATTAAGTTATTAAGTCATTGAATTATTGAGTTATTGATTTGAGGGCTATAGATATGAATCCGGCGAATTGAGTTTTCGTGCGGATCCAGCGATCCGGCGAATTCCCGGCGCGCGCCGGGTTTTCTTTTGACGAATCCGCCCTTATCCTATATACTGAGTACTGTCCGGATACCGGCATGTCCACGGAGAGACGTATATGCCGGCGGCCGTTGCTGCCGGTCACACAACAGAAGATGATACGAGGAGGATAAGGGCAATGAAAAAGCGTTTCAGATTACTGGCGGTCGTTCTGGCGGCCTTGATGTTCGCGGCCGCATTGTTATCAGGCTGCGGCAGCAAAGAACCCGGGGAAGAAGACGCCAAAAAATATGTGCAGGCGATACTGGATCTGATGTGCACCGGGGAATATGACACTTCCGTCAAGTTTGCGGACATCGAGGAGGGAACGGAAACTTATTTGCGGGACGAGCTGATCTCGGACACAGTCAACTCTCTCACTGAGGAAATGGATGTCAGCGAAGATGTCAAAGAGCAGATCGCCGATTTTGTGGTCAACGCGCTTTCCAAATGCAAATACACAGTCGGTGAAGCTGTCAAGACCGACGACAACGGAAATACAGGGTATGATGTCACTGTCTCGGTCGAACCCCTCAAAGCTTTCGCCGGCTCCATGGAGACTGTCCAGAAGGAAACCGAATCCCTGTACAAGGATACGGACAAGCTTGTGAGTATGACCAGGGAGGAACTGTATTCACTCGTCTTCGAGACCCTGTTTACATCCCTGAATGAAAACCTGGAAAATCCACAGTACGCGCCGGCAGAAGAAATCACCGTGCACTTCGGCATTCAGGATGCGGAAAATAAAGCCTACGGCGTGTCGGAAGAGGACATGCGGAACATCGCGGATCTGCTCTTCTCCCTCGAGGGACTGGAAGGGCTGGAGTAAAACCTTTGGGATAAGATTCGCGGAAAAACCCGCGATAAAGGTTCCGCGGGATAAGAACCGCGGGATACTGCCGCAAAAAACTCCGGCGGATAAAAATCCGCGGGATAAAACGATAACAGCTCCGGCGAGCAAACGAGCGGGATGACCCTGTGGACATCCCGCTCGTTTTTTCCGGCAAAGCTTTTCTCTGCCGCGGTATAATGGACCTTTCACTTCTTAATCAGAAATATCTGCATGTCTTTTCTTCCGATCAGGACAGCCGCAGCGGCCGCCGCCCTTCCTGTCAAGCCGGCGGTTCACCGTGTCCGGAACACACATATATGCCGCAACATTATTATTGCTCATCTTCCTGTCAAGCCGGCGGTCCGCCGTGTCCGGAACCTCCCGGGAAACCGTGCCGATGGCGCGGCAGGCAAAGCCGCGCATTCCGCAGGCGCCGCGCGGCCCGTGTCAGAGATCCGTCAGCTTGTTGATTTTGCGGTCGTAGGTGAGAAGGCCGTTGACCTCTTCCTCAATATCCGACAGCTGTGTGTAGACGGCGCCGGCGAGGCCCCGCCCGCGCAGCCCCCGGACCTCCTCCATGACGGCGCGGAACTTCGCGCCGAACCCCTGCGGTGTCTCCGCGTGGTACCCGTAGGTGTCCTCGCAGGAAATGTGGCCTGCGGCCACGCAGGTGATGCCCCCGTACTCGGAGAGCACGAATGCCCGTCCGTACCGGTCCTTTTTGACAGCCAGTTCCCGGAAGTAGTTGTGCTCGCTCAGGACATCCCCGGCTCCCTGCTCAAACCAGCCGCTGGCATGGTCAATCGGACGGGACGGGTCCGCCTGCCGGACTGCCTCCGTCAGGCGCGCCGCGTCAAACTGCCCCCATCCCTCGTTAAAGATCACCCACATGCCGATGCAGGGCGCGTTTCCCAGCACCTCCACCATTTCCAGAAGCTGTCGTTTAAACCTTTCCCGCTCCTTCGCGTCTGTCCTGGAAAGCAGATGATGCATTCTGTCCGGGACAATTTTCCCGACCGCAGGAACAACCGTGGGCGCGTAGGTGCAGAGCATGGCGTTGATCGGACCGCCGCCGTTCACCATATCCTGCCAGACCGCCATCCCGAGGCGGTCACAGTGATAATACCAGCGCAGGGGCTCGTTCTTGGCGTGTTTCCGCAGCATGTTGAAGCCCAGTTCCTTCATCCGGAGGATGTCATGGACAAAAGCCTCATCGGCCGGCGCCGTCATCAGGCTCTCCGGCCAGTATCCCTGATCCAGGACCCCGTGGAAAAAGTACGGTTTCCCGTTTAATGTCAGACATGGCCTCCCGGCCTCGTCCCTTCCGGTGCCGAACGAACGCATCGCAAAATACCCGCTCACTTCGTCCCTGCCCAGTGTGATCCGGACCGCATACAAAAAAGGGGATTCCGGGCTCCACGGCAGGGGTTCCGTCAGCCGGAGGCGGCAGCAGATCCATGTGCCGCTGTCTGTCCCGGAATGTTCCGCAGGAGAAAGCTCCGAGAGCCGGATCCGCGTGAGCCGGGCGATGACCGGACCGTCCTGCGGCAGGTTCCGCTTTTCCTCCTCTGATTCCGTATACTGTTCCGGTCCCCGCACGCTGATCGACAGCATCAC
>JAUNJS010000171.1:2703-5414 GCA_030533125.1 Eubacteriales bacterium
TGCGCTTCCGCCGGCTGCTCCACGGAGAGGTCTTCCCGCCTCTCCGGTTTCGATGCCGCGGGCACATCCGCCTCCGACAGGAACCGGTTTGTCAGAATGCGGAGCTCCACTTCCTCTTTCTCCGGATGCGGCAGCCAGCGCAGCCGGCGGATATACAGATCCGGCACCCATTCCGTCCAGACAGTCTGCCAGATTCCGCTCTGGGGAGTGTAGAACATGCCGCCCGGATGAAGCTTCTGCTTGCCGCGGCAGGCCTCTCCCGTGTCCGTATCGTCCAGGACACGGACGAGGATCTCATTTTCCCCCGCAAGCGCCGCCTCTGTCACATCAAAAGAAAACGGCAGATACCCGCCGCGGTGGTTTCCCAGACGCCTGCGGTTCCACCACACCGTACAGCGCTCGTCCACCGCGCCGAAATGCAGAAGAAGACGGGAATCTTTGCGGATTTCCGCGATTGTCACGGTTCTGCGGTACCACAGTGCTTCGTCCGGCTTCAGAACCCTCCCCACGGTGGAACGGGAGGTCTCCGGGGAAAACGGGACCAGAATTCTGCCCTGCGCGGAATCGGGTTTCTCCTTTCTCCCGCAGAAAGCATACTCCCACCAGCCGTTGAGACACTCCCAGCCCCCGCGCCGCATCTGCGGCCTCGGGTACTCGCAGAGCGGAATCTGCGTCCCGTCCTGCGCGCGCTCCGACCAGACCGTCCGCAGCGGCAGAAGCGGTCCCCGCTCGCTTTTCCGGACAACCGCCTTCAGGGCATCTCCGATTCTCATATTCATGCCTCCTCCCTGCGGCCGCGCGAACGCCGGCCCGGGTCTTCTCCTGTCACACACAGCGCGAAAGAGCATTTTTCCCGCGCATTCCCCGCGAAAACACGGCGGCCCGCACAGGTCCGTTACACACAGCGCGAAAGGATATTTTTCCCTGCACATTCCCCGCGAGAACACGGCGGCCCGAACGGTTCCGTCACACACAGTGCGAAAGAATATAATTCCTGAGTTCCTCGTACATCTGCTCCGCTTCCGGAGGGCACCCCATGATGCAGGTGTCAAAATCCTTCGTGCAGCGGCCGACTCCCAGCCGTCCGCTCTTTCCCTGCATGCCCTGCCCGATCCCGATCCGGGTATCCAGTTTCTCCAGGAGTCCCTCCTCCCGCAGCTGTGTGAGGGCGTGGACCAGATTTCCGTAGCAGGCGCTGCAGGAATCCACTTCCTCGACCGCGTAGGAGACTTCCAGGACGCGGTCCCGGCGGGGAAGCTCCTCCTCCTCTTCAATACCGCGGATCCTGCCGCTTCCGTCGTTCAGACGGATGATCTCCATTCGGGAAAGATCGGCCGTACCGATGCCCAGGCGCTCCGCCATGCGGACATAGGGGACATCGTCCGGCGTATACTGCAGCAAGTGGCAGGCATAGCTGTCCACAAGCACCGGATCGACCGCCGCCATGACACAGTTGCGGACGACCGGATTCCCGCCCTCCTCAAAATCCAGATCCCCGCAGATGTGGTCAACGACAATAAAATCCTGGCGGATCCCCGCCTGCAGATGCGCGATCGGCTTGTGCAGCCCCATTCTGTGAAAACGGCTCTTCTCCCGGTTGGGGAGGAGCCCCTTCAGATTTTTGAGGGCGCAGGTCATTTTTGTCTGGCAGTGCCCCTTCATGACCGGCACATTGATCAGAAAGTCAATGCGGTCCACCACATCCGTGACCTGAAGCTTCATTCCGGCGCAGTCGACCTCGTGCCATTTTTCCTTCTGCGTATCGACCAGCGGGACCCCGTATTCTTTTGAAAGGCGGTTGTAGCCGCAGTACGCAAAGGCCTGCTCCGTGCGGTCCCCGACCCAGGATCCCTCCGCGATCACGAGATTCTCAAATCCGTGCTCCTGCAGATATTCGACAATGCCGGCCACCACCTCGGGATGTGTCGTCCCCCCGAACTCCGCGGGAGAGGCGACGACCAGGTTCGGCTTGATCCCGACCCGCAGCTTCCGGTCTCCGATCCTTCCCGCGAGATCCGCCGCCGCGAGAAGAGTCCTGGTCATCTCCTTGTATTCCGTCCCGTAGATCTTCCAGATGCGGCACGCGTCGCGGTCGTATTTATTCTCTCTCTTTCGCATCATATCACCTTTACCCGGCTTTCCGGACCCCCACGTCTCCTGGTTTTTTCTTTCCCTCTTTTTCCCTTTCAGGCGCCTGTTCTTCGCGCCTGTCTCTTCACATCACCGTGTTTCCCGGAGTGATCACCTCCGCGTGCTCCGCCCAGATCCGGTCAATCGGCTCCCGCCGCAGGTTTTCGCCGGTGATGATCAGAACCTCCTGCGCGAAAAAGGTCGGTTCGATCAGGACACCGCTCCGCGTCGCGTTGACCTGCACCCTCGCGCCGTCACCAATCCGGACAAATCCCTTGATCCGCATCACATCTCCGCACGCGGGATCCGCCAGCGTCTCCGCGGTCTTTCTGCGCAGGACGTCCTCATCCATGCTTATTCCGTAATAAAACAGCGTGCCGTAGCCGCTCTCCCGCTCCACGGGAAGCTTATAATGGCTCGAAGGCACCATGCCGCTGCGCACGATCCGCGCATAATCCTCCGCCGTAAATGCCTCCCACTCCTTCGCCAGAATGTCATCGGCAGTAAAACGCCGGTCGCTGTGGAAGCGCTCCGCCGCCCGGTTCAGACGGGCGAGGACCCGCGATACCTGCCGCTCCTGC
>JAUNJS010000171.1:5514-6981 GCA_030533125.1 Eubacteriales bacterium
AATCGTCCCCGCGCAGTCCGTCTGGGAGACAAGCAGATACTCCGATTCCTCGGAGAGTTCCTCTTCCATGCCGGCATCCACGATCGCGATTATGCTGCCCGGAGAATACCACCTGCACAGGGGCTCCTCTGCCAGCGCGTCAAAAAACTCATCCGTATCATAAATGCCGGAGGGTTCGACGATGACCCGGTCATACCCCGTCATAGCCATGGAGATCAGCTTCGTATGGAATCTGCGCCTGTGGGAGAGGATTCCGTCTCCCCCTACGATCATCTCCACATCGCAGTTGTTTCCCATCAGCTCTTCAAGGAACACCATATCGATGTTGATCGCCCCGTAATCGTTTTCCAGAATCCCCACCATCAGACCGTTGCTGATCAGAAACTTCGCGTATTTTTTAATAAAAGTCGTTTTCCCGGCCCCCAGGAACCCCGTGACGAGATCAATCTGCGGCATACAGCCCCTCCTCTTTAATGATAAAATGTCTGTGCGGAATAAAGAAAACAGCGTGAAAGCGTAAGCCGTTCCCCCTTCCTCCTTTACGATAAAAGTATCTGTCCGGAATCCCGCGGATCCTGAACAGATACTCTGTCTGCGTCTTTTGCCATTGTCAGTGAATCGGCACCGGAACAGCGATCACAATATACCTCGCGTTCTGAAATTCATAAGCGCAGGTGGACAGCACAATGATCTTCCGAATGTCCTCAATCTTATACTCTGTGTCCGGCTCGAAGGTGGATTTTTCCTCCACACTGCGGAGATACTCCTGCATCTCCTCCGGTGTTATGAACAGGGAATACACCGGATCCTTCTCCTCCGCGACATAGCCCATGATAAGATCCAGACGATAATTCTGATCTGGCGTCAGGTACCACATGGTGGGGTGCTCCTTATAGTACTCCTGGTCCGTGTATTTGTGGAGCATGGCAAACATGGAGCCGTCATTCATGTGATGGCCGTACAGGATTGTCGCCGGATCCTTCTGCCTGCGCGTATTACGGAAATCCTCAAAAATACAGCCCGCGAAATTATATTCCTTATTTACAAGATGGTGTAGATATTTGTCGTTGTCCTCGGCATGCATGACGGGGTAATTGACCACCGTATCCGGGCAGTAGATCCAGCCCGCCACGTCGCTGTTCTGCTTTAGAAGATTCTTGAAGTCCACCTCGATCGGAGCCGTCTCATACGGTTCTTCCTCTTCGGATGTCTCCCCTTTCTCCGTCTCCGTCTTTTTTTTCTCTTTTTTCTTCTCTGTCACAAACTGTTCCGATGTCTTTTTGTACGCGGAGCGCCCTTTATAATATTCCGAAAAGATCCCGTAAAGATGGTATCCGCTGTAAAGCAGGACGCCGAGGAAAAATATCAATAAGATGTTTATAATCGCTTTTTTCATTCCCGCCAGCCTTGCTGTGATGTTCTTTCGTTTCAGTTCTTATCCGCAGCCGCCTCCGTCGCGGCCTCGCC
>JAUNJS010000534.1 GCA_030533125.1 Eubacteriales bacterium
AATCGTGATCCGATCCCGGTCCGTCATGGCCCGTTCTCTCCGGTGCTGATCCGACCCCGGCTGCTACGGCCCTGTCCCATCCGATCCGGTTCCGGACCGGCAGGGCAGGCGGTCCCGCCGGCTGTCAGTCTTTCTCCAGAACACTGCGGTCCCACATCTTCAGATGGTCCGCCCGCAGAAGGATCTCCAAATGACAAATGCCGACCCTCACTCCTGTCCCCGCAAAATCCAGGATCATGCCGAGCAGCCCCGCCACAGCCAGCCCGTCCTTCGGAACCCCCAGCTGTACCATCAGGATTCCGGTCACGATGAGCATACCGCCTGATACCGGCGGGATTGTCATGCCGAAAATCGAGCACATCAGCCAGGCTGTCACAAGCCAGCCGAAGTTGACAGGCGTGCCGTAATATTCCGCCAGATATAACAGAATAACCGCAAAGATGACACAGTGCGTAGAGGATACCAGCAGGGTGGAGAGAGTCGTGCTGAACCGGCTGAATTTTCCGGATACTCCCAGCTTCTCTTCATTGATCTTCAGCATAGTCGCAAAGGCAGCCGAAGAAGAACAGGTCGTAAACCCGATGAGCATGGATTCTTTGATCCCGGAAAACACTTTCTTCGGGCTGATGTGAAGGCGGAATGTCGTATAAGCCATTTTTCCGGCAAATAAAAGGCCTGCGACCGGCAGATAGATCACGATCGGCTTCCACAGCATGACAAAAATGGAGATCCCGTTCGACCACAGCATTGCGACGATGGAAGTGAAGATGTAGGCCGGAAGAAACCTGCAGACCCCCTGGACAACTTCGCCCATGAGAATGGCCGTCTGCTCCAGGAATTCCCTGACCATGCCGACCTGCTCCCCCAGCACCAGGAGTCCGCATCCTGTCAGGATCGCCATAAACACAATCTGCAGCATGCTGCCCTCCGCGAAGGGCGTGACCGGGTCGGACGGAAAGATGGAGAAAAGCATCCCGACGATTTCGTCCACCTTCGAGGATCCTGCCGCAGCAGTCCCCTGTTCGATCCGGAAAAAGGGAAGCATCAGCGGTATACAGAGTCCCGTAGCAAAAAAGTCGTTCCGCACCATGCATCCGATAACGTTTTTCCCCATCCTGCTGAAATCAGCGATTGTCCCGATCGAACAGATCCCTGTCACGACCGACAGAAAAACCAGAAGGCCGACGAATGTATTGAGCGCGTTCATGAACGCGTCGGAAACAGGGGTGAGCACGAACTCCGTGACAGTTTCCGTCAGCTCCTTCGGGACATAGTTCCCTGTAATCCCGACAACAATGGCCAGAAGCGCGGCGATCCCCAGCAGGGTCTCGGAGCGCAAGGTCCGCCCCGGTCCCCGCAGGCAGATTTCATTCACCCCCCTCCGGTATGTCCACATCGGCGCCAGGCCCAGATTGCCCAGCAGGACGGCGGTCAATTCATCTTCGGGCCCCGACAGCGCGGGATTGTAACTCTCTCCCCTGTAGCGCAGCTTCAGGTAAGGCCTTCCGAAGCGCTGTCCGGAAATCAGCGTCACTTTCCTGCTTCCTTTATATCTTTTACTGATCCGGATCAGATATTCCTCCATGGTCAGACGGAGCCGGATTATATTCTCACGATTCACCCCTCTTTTCCGGAGCAATTCCTCGATCCGGGAGGAGATAGCGTCCACACCGCTGCTGTCCAGTAAAAAAACCTGTTTCATAGTCACCCTTTCAGCACTTTTCTATTCTTTCATTTCGCATATCTGCTATCCCGGGGGTTCCGGCACCACCAGACGGATAAAAGCTCTCCGGGAGGGGGTACAGCGCATCGAAGCGCACGGAATCATCCGCCCGGATTCCGGGGTACGCCCTGTTCATGCGCGAATAGAGCAAGAAGGCGGAATCATCCGCCCCGGATTCCGTGGTACGCCGCGGGTCGACGCTCTCCGGATTGCCCCATATTTTATCATAAAAAAAAGCCCCGCGCGAGACCGGATTGAATCCGTTCCGCGCGGGGTCCGCGTTGCAGCGTCCGCAATTCTGTATCTGTAATTCTGTATCTCTTTTTTGATGTATCTCTTTTTACTGTTTCTCTTTCTGGTGTATCTCCTTTCCTGTATCTGTTTTCCGGATCCGGTTTTCTGTTTCAGGTTACTTGTATCCGGTTTTCCGGATCCGATTTTTGTGTTTCTGTTTTTCTGTAGTTGTGTTTCTGGATCCGTTTTCTGGTCTATCTTCACAATCAGAAGCTGATCAATATCCG
>JAUNJS010000172.1:0-3867 GCA_030533125.1 Eubacteriales bacterium
AATAACCACGATTCGTAAAAAAGTTGATATTGGTCATCCACAGTGCTCTGAGGAGCCTAACAAGGAATCCGGTCAAAAACCGGAGCAGCCCCCGCTACTGTGAGGCTGACGGCACCCGTGCCTGCAGGTAAAAGCTGTACCTGCGGGAAGTCACTGGAATCAAAAGGAATGCGTACAAGCGGACTGCGTCGAAAGACCCCGCCGGCGCAAGTCCTTTTGTTCCGGGAAGACAGGGAATGCCGGAAGAAGCCAAGCCAGGAGACTTGCTGTGGATGGAGACAATGCCCCGCTCGGTGGGAGCGGCGGCTGCGCGGGAAGATTTTTGCGGGGGCATTCTGCGTCGACAACAGAGCGCCTCTTTTTTTACTGCAAAAGCTCCGGCGATGCGGCCGGACACCGCGCAAGCTCGCTTGCAGCGGGGGCCGGACATTTCGCCGGGCCACATGTATGAGACAAAAAGCCACGCGAAGCGCAGGCGAGCGGGGCGATTGTCGAATACAGGTGGCAGGATCGCGGGAATTCGGCGTAAGACGAATGGAGCGATCCGAAGAGCTTTTATTCGTTTGGCGGTGCCGGAACCCCCGGCATGGCAGTTTATTGTGCCGGCGCGGCGTGCGCGTCTCTGTTGCCTTGATCCATATGTCATGTTTGTTAAGAATCCCCAGTTTTTAACATGATGAATAGACAAAAGGGCGACACTCTCCGTCGCCCTTTTGTCATTCGGGCAAATGTACAGTCCGGCATACGGTGAAAGTAAGGAGATCATGAACCTTATGCTCCATGGGGGAGAGATTTACGGACAGGAGAAAATCCTGTACGATTTTTCGGTCAATATTAATCCGCTGGGCGTGCCGGAATCGGTTCTGCACGGGCTTGCGGGCATGTGTGGGTCATCCGACGGGCATCCTGACCGGGATGAACAACAGCTCCGGCAGATGCTCGAGCGCTATCCGGATCAATCCTGCGGCAGGCTCCGGCAGGCTTTGTCCGGCTATACAGGACTTCCTGCGGAAAAGATCCTTTGCGGAAACGGTGCCTCCGAACTCATCGAGGCGGTTGTGCGCACGATCCGCCCTTCGCGGATCCTGCTGACTGCGCCGTCCTTCTCGGGCTACCGCAGGGCGGCTGAGAACTGCGGAGCAGGGATCCTGTACCATGTGCTTCGAAGAGAGGATGATTTTGCGCTGACAGACCGTTTCCTGGAGGATCTTGAAAACTTCGGGAGAACAGAAAACCGGGACAGCGCCACCTGCACTCCCGCACGCAGCTTCTTGGATGAAGAGAACGGGACAATGGCGGGACAGCAGCCGGGACAGGAAAGATCCGTATGGCCGAACCCAAAGACGCTTCGGAAGGAAGGCAGTGATGCGGCGGGACAGCAGCCGGGACAGGACATGGTTGTTCTCTGTTCACCCTCCAACCCGGTGGGAAACCTGATCGACCCTCCCCTTCTGGACAGGATTGCGCAGATTTGTGCCCGAAAGGGAATCTGGCTCATGGTGGATGAATGTTTTCTCGGCTTTGTGGCGGATGAGAATCAAAGGACGATGCGAAGGTATCTGGCGGGCGGCAGCATAGCCGGCAGCCGCCTGCTGGTTGTGGACGCCTTTACGAAGCGTTTTGCCATGCCCGGCACCCGGCTGGGCTATCTGATGGCGGCGGATACGGAACTGCTGCGAAGAATCCATGCGCAGCAGCCGGAATGGAGCGTCTCCGGACCGGCACAGGCCGCCGGCTGCGCGGCTCTGGAAGACTCAGACGCCTATCTGAAAAAAGCTCGGAAACTGGTGGCATCGGAGCGCAGCAGGATAGCGGCAGCTCTGCGGGAGATGGGTTTCACTGTTTTTCCGGGAGAAGCGAATTACATTTTCTTTTCGGCGGATTCTGTCGACCTGACAGACGCGCTTCTGGAAAAGGGAATCCTGATCCGGGACTGCAGCAACTATCCCGGACTCGGGAAAGGATATTACCGCGCCGCTGTGAAGCTCCCGGAAGAAAATGATGTGCTGCTGGATGCATTGCGCGATATACTCCGCGGATGAGACGATCATTTGCCGCAGGTTTTTTTGCCTTTTTGTGAACTGAACCGTATAGGCCATTGGCAATGCTATCATGCACAAATATGGAAATATTTCGAGAGCGCCGGTTCTGCTTTATGCAGGTTACAGGTTAGGAGAGGAACAGATGGTGGAACTGGAACATGTACTTCCCGCGGATATTGAAAAGACAAGCTTTTCGATCATCGAGAGGGAATTGAAAGAGAAGGGACGGGAGATTCCGGAAGACAAAAAGCATGTGCTGCTGCGGGTGATCCATACCACGGCGGATTTTGAATATCTTGATACGATGACCTTCAGTGAGGGAGTCCTGGAACAGGCAGCGGACGCGCTCTGCCGCGGCGCGCACATTGTCACGGATACGACCATGGCGCTCTCCGGGATCAATAAGCGCCGGCTCGCGCAGTTTGGCGGAGCGGTGCACTGCTATATTGCGGATCCGGAAGTCGCGGAGACGGCAAAACAGGAGGGGACGACCCGTTCAGCGGCAGCTGTAAAGAAAGCAGTCCGCGAGGCATCGCAGGCAGGTGTACCGCTGATCTTCGCAGTGGGGAACGCCCCGACCGCACTTCTTGCGCTCGAGGAGGAGATCCGGGGCGGATACCGCCCCGAGCTGGTGATCGCGGTTCCGGTAGGTTTCGTAAACGTCGTTCAGGCGAAGGAAAGGATCATGCAGACGGGAGTCCCGTATATCTGTAATCGCGGCAGAAAGGGCGGCAGCAATGTGGCCGCGGCGATCTGCAACGCGATCCTTTACAGCCTGTGATCATCTCATCTATTAACGCCGCTGTGTGACAAAGTACCTGTCCCCTTGTCACATCACACCCTTTTCGTACAGCGGTTTTATTTCTGACTTATGTACGCGAGTCTGACAGGCTGACCACCATCGCTGAAAGAAAGCCTGCAGAAAAGAAAGCTTTCAGGAAAGATAATCCGCAGAAAAAGAAGGACAAAAGAGGCTGAGGAAAATGCTGGCATTGATCATCGGGGGCTCCGGAAGCGGGAAGAGTGCCTTTGCGGAAAAACTGGTATCGGAAGTACGAACGAACGGCATCTGTCCTGCCTCGATCGGGGAAAAACCGATAATGGAAGCCGGAGCGGGCGGTATCTGTCCTGCCCCGGCTGCGGAAAAACCGGTGTCGGAAGCCCGGGCGGGCGGCAGCGGTCCTGATAGGCTGGAGAAAAAACCGACAATGGAAGCCGTAGCGGACCTTGTTTATCTCGCCACGATGGAACCGTTCGGGGAAGAAGGGCACGCCCGGATCGCGCGGCACAGGGCACAGCGAGAAACACTTAGCTTTACAACACTGGAGTGCTATACCGATCTGGCGGAGGCTCCGGTTCCGGCGGGGGCTGATGTACTGCTCGAAGACCTTTCGAACCTGCTCGCGAATGAGATGTTCAGCCCGGCGGGCGCTGCGGCAAAAGCGGAAAAGGAAGAGGCTTCAGGGCTTTACGTTAGATACGGAACACACGGAACATACGGAACAGATCCGGATACTGCGGAGACGATAAGAACTGCAAAAAATGCGGGTATTGACATAAAAAGAACAGACCCTGCTCTGACTGCAGTCCGCCGGGGGATAGAAGCCCTGAACGGAAAAAGCAGGAATCTTATCATTGTTACGAATGAAGTGTTTTCCGGTGGAAGCCGTTACGAGGGAGAGACGCTTTCTTTTTTGAAAAACCTCGCGTCTCTCAACCGGGAGATCGCGTCGCGGGCAGACCTTGTGATCGAGGTCGTCGGTGGACTCCCGAATGTGCTGAAGGGAAAATATTGAATATCGTGAATGTGATCACCGCTTTTTTA
>JAUNJS010000172.1:3967-5401 GCA_030533125.1 Eubacteriales bacterium
GTCGTCCCGGTTGATCCCAAAGAGCGTGCGGCGCGCGAAGCGGCGGGACGGCTGGCATGCCTTCTGGCTGCGCGGGCGGACGTTGTGATCCGCGTATGCTGTGGGCTTCCGCAGGTTCTGAAGGGGGAATGGCCGCTGAAAAGGCTGTAAATAAAGGTGAAGGAATGTGAAGGAATACAGTCATTCTGCTGATTGAAGAGAAACCGGCATGCCGGGGCTGCCGGAAGAGGTCAGATTAATTCAGCCTGTTACTGTTATCTGAGGGGATCCGGTCCATGGATTATGCAAAGGTGAAAGCGGCGCGCCGCCTGCGCTATGCAGCCGTGTTTGCGGCGCTGGCGGCTGCCATATTTCTGATCATCATTCTGAATATCAACACGGGAAGCGTCAAAATTCCTGCGGGACGGATCCTGCGGATTCTGTTAACCCGGCAGGGGGAGGCGAACGAGGTCAGCATCATCTGGAAGATCCGCATGCCGCGGATCGTGACGGCGGCAGTGCTGGGCGGAGCCCTGGCGCTCTCGGGGTTCCTGCTGCAGACTTTTTTCGGGAATCCGATCGCGGGGCCGTTTGTGCTGGGAATTTCTTCCGGCGCGAAAATGTGCGTCGCAGTGGTGATGATCGTCATGATCGACCGGTTTGGCGCGGTGTCCTCCTGGACGCTGATTCTGGCGGCTTTTGCCGGCGCGATGCTCTCGACGTCCTTTATTCTGATCGTCTCGCGGTCGGTGCGGCAGATGGCGGGCCTTCTGGTCGCGGGTATCATGATCGGTTACATCTGCAGCGCAGTGACAGAATTCCTGGTCACTTTCGCGGAGGATGCCGACATCGTAAATCTTCACGGCTGGTCGCAGGGAAGCTTTTCGGGCGCGGACTGGTCGGCTGCGGGAACGGCGGCCCTGATCACGATCATAGCCGCAGTCTGTGTCTTTTTTCTTGCAAAACCGATCGCGGCGTATCAGATGGGGGAGGCGTACGCGCAGAGCATGGGCGTGAACATCCGGCGGTTCAGGCTGGAACTGATCCTGCTCTCCGGGATTCTGTCCGCCTGCGTGGTGGCGTTCGCGGGGCCGGTGTCCTTCGTCGGCATCGCAGTCCCGTTCCTCGTGCGCCGGGCGCTGGGGACTTCCAGACCTGTCATCGTGATCCCCGCGGCGTTTCTGGGCGGCACGGCTTTCTGTATGTTCAGCGACCTGATCGCGCGCATGGCCTTTGCGCCGACGGAACTCAATATCAGCACCGTGACCTCCGTGCTCGGCGCGCCGGTGGTTATCTACATGCTGACGCACAGGAAAAGAGAGGGATGATTCGCGGAAAGAATCATTGACGGAGTTCCGGGGCACCCTCTTCTTTACTTTCCATACATGCAAAGAGAGGGCTGATTCGCGGAAAGAATCATTGACGGAGTTCCGGGGCACCCTCTTCTTTACTTTC
>JAUNJS010000172.1:5501-6973 GCA_030533125.1 Eubacteriales bacterium
TGATTCGCGGAAAGAATCATTGACGGAGTTCCGGGGCACCCTCTTCTTTACTTTCCATACGTGCAAAGAGAGGGCTGATTCGCGGAAAGAATTATTGACAGTCCTAATCCGCATAACGCACAAAAGCACCTGCGAAATTCTACCATTCTGCGCAAAAGATTATTGGCAAGCGATTGAGATTCTGCTCCCGGAACGGTACCATTCTCAGAGGAGTCCTGAGCAGTTACAGACGAGGAAACATATGGACTATCTGCGCCTGCAGGGCCTTGCCGTGGGATACAACGGCAGGGCACTGATTAAAAATATAGAAATCGGTGTGCAGCGGGGAGAGATCGTGACCCTGGTGGGACCGAACGGATCCGGCAAATCGACGATCCTGAAAAGCATCACGAGGCAGCTCGTCCCGGTCGCGGGCAAAGTGGAACTGGAGGGCCGCGCGCTGGAGTCGTATGCCCCTTCGGAACTCGCGAAAAAGATGGCTGTGATGCTCACCGGGCGGATGCAGCCGGAACTCATGACCTGCCGCGATGTGGCGTCTATGGGCCGCTATCCTTATACCGGACGCCTCGGGATCCTGTCGGACGCGGACGAGGCCATCGTGGAAAAAGCGATCGCCGCCGTCCATGCGCAGTTCATTGCGGACCGCCCCTTTGACGCGGTCAGCGACGGCGAACGGCAGAGGATCCTGCTCGCCCGCGCGATCTGCCAGGAACCCGAGATCATCATCCTGGACGAACCGACCTCCTACCTGGATATACGCCACAAGCTGGAACTGCTGTCAATCCTGCGCGCGATGGCGCAGAAACAGGGCATCACGGTCGTGATGTCCCTGCATGAAGTCGACCTCGCCATGAAAGTCTCCGACCGGGTGATCTGCGTCCGCGGCGAAGAGATCTTTGCCTGCGGCGCTCCGGAGGAGGTGCTCTCCGACGACGTGATCCGGGAACTCTACGGGCTTGGGAACAGAATGACTGGCGGCCCGGAATCGAAGATTTCGGACGGGAGAAAATTGCGGGATGGAACGCCGGCACAGGGAAAGCAGAAGGGAAGGTTCGTCGAAGACAATAATCTGCTGAAAACAGAAGTCCGGGAGGAACCCTCATGCGCCGGCTCCTTCGACGCGCTCACCGGCAGCGTGGAACTCCCGCCTCCCACAGGCGAGCCGGACGTTTTTGTGCTGTCCTCCGGAGGTTCGGGAATTCCCGTATACCGGAAACTGCAACGCCGGGGAATTCCCTTTATCGCCGGGATCCTGTACAGAAATGACATTGACTGGCGCGCGGCACGCCTCCTGGCGGCGGAAGTGATTGACGAGGCTCCCTTCGAAGAGATCAGCGATGCTGCCTTTTCCCGCGCGCTGGACTGCGTGCGCCGGTGCAGCTGCGTGATCGACGCGGGCGTCACCATCGGGACCTGCAACCGGCGCATGGCGGATCTCCTTGCGGAAGCTGAAAAGCTGGGAAAGCTGAAAT
>JAUNJS010000019.1:0-14562 GCA_030533125.1 Eubacteriales bacterium
AATCATATGCGATTTCCTGTTCACAGAATCTGAAGCACATCTTATTTCCTGTTCACAGGATCTGATTCACATTTTTTGCGCAGGATCCTGCGGGAAAGAAAAATCGATCTGTTCAGGAAGAAAACATGTATAAACCAGAGAGCAGGCGGCCGCAAATGCCGTGCCCGCACGAGCGGAGCAGCGCGAAGTTTTATACATACCCGGTTTGCAGCACCGTGCCCTTAATATAAAAATCTTTAAGAAACATGTGATGTAGTTTTTAAAACCACATTAACTATATCATTGTGTCCGGAGGATTGCAACAGAGAAATAGAAATCCATTTTCTGAATATTTTATCTTCTTAGTATAAACATATCTGTCTTATGACCATTTTTTATATACGACCATGTCCTCTAAATATGTCCCCCGGACCTGTCTGATCATCCGGTACTCTATATTCTGCTTTTTTCCTCCCCTCATGCATGTTTTTCGCGTGTAAACCGATATTCCGTGCCGCCGCAGAATGCGGTGGAGTACATTTGTTTCCTGTAACGGCAGCTTTTCGTCCGGTACAGTTGACATACAGACGCTGCCGCGTCTGAAGGACTGATTCAGAGAGAATCTGACCGCTGCGCTGCGGCGGTCCGCGAAAAGGCTACTGCAGGCGGATCCGGAAGATTTCTTGGAGAAGATAAGAAAAACAGAGAATTATTTAGATTTATTGAGAAATATTGAGTATAGTGGAGTATTTTTAGAGATAAACGGGTTTGCAAACATGACAGCTGAAAACTATTATACACGTTAGAGTTAGCACTCGAAAGAAAAGAGTGCTAACAAACCTCATGTATAAGACAGATTTTAAAAAAAGGAACATGTCAGGTTGGAGAGTCCTGCATTCCGAAAATGGAGGGAAACATTATGAAGTTAGTACCGTTGGGAGACAGAGTTGTATTAAAGCATCTGGAAGCCGAGACCACGACAAAGTCCGGGATCGTCCTTCCCGGACAGGAGAAAGAGAAACCGCAGCAGGCAGAAGTGATCGCAGTCGGCCCCGGCGGCATGGTTGACGGCAAGGAAATCAAGATGGAAGTCAAGGTCGGCGATCAGGTCATCTATTCCAAGTATTCCGGCACGGAAGTCAAACTGGAAGATGAGAAGTACGTGATCGTAAAACAGAGCGATATCCTGGCCATCATCGAATAATACAATTCGACTGATAGAATATCGAAGATAATATTTTGGAGGTAAATCATCATGGCAAAGGAACTGAAACACGGCACAGACGCGCGCGTGGCAATGGCGGAAGGCATTAATAAGCTGGCGGATACAGTCAAGATCACTCTTGGACCCAAGGGCAGAAATGTTGTCCTGGACAAGACCTACGGCGCCCCGACCATCACCAACGACGGCGTGACAATCGCGAAGGAAATCGAGCTTGAGGACGCTTTTGAGAACATGGGCGCCCAGCTCGTCAAGGAAGTTGCCACCAAGACCAACGACGTGGCCGGCGACGGCACGACGACCGCGACTGTGCTCGCGCAGGCAATGATCAATGAAGGCATGAAGAACCTCGCTGCCGGCGCGAACCCGATCGTGCTCCGCAAGGGCATGCGCAAGGCTACGGATGCCGCTGTCGATGCCATCAAGGCTATGAGCACTCCCGTCATGGGCAAGGACCACATCGAAAAGGTCGCGACCGTCTCCTCCAGCGACGAGAACGTCGGCAAAATGATCGCGGACGCTATGGAGAAGGTCTCCAAGGACGGCGTTATCACCATCGAGGAATCCAAGACCATGCTGACCGAGCTCGACCTGGTCGAAGGCATGCAGTTTGACAGAGGCTACATCAGCGCGTACATGGCGACCGACATGGACAAGATGGAAGCCAATCTTGAAGATCCTTTCGTTCTGATCACTGACAAGAAGATCTCCACCATCCAGGAGATCCTGCCTCTGCTTGAGCAGATCGTCAAGATGGGTGCGAGACTCCTGATCGTGGCGGAGGACGTCGAGGGCGAGGCCCTGACGACCCTGATCGTCAACAAGCTCCGCGGCACCTTCAACGTGGTCGCGGTCAAGGCCCCCGGCTACGGCGACAGAAGGAAAGCCATGCTCGAGGATATCGCCATCCTGACCGGCGGCACGGTCATCAGCTCCGACCTGGGTCTTGAACTCAAGGATGCCACCATTCAGCAGCTCGGCCGCGCCAAGAGCGTCAAGGTCGGCAAGGAGCAGACCGTCATCGTGGACGGCCTCGGCGAGAAGGAAGTCATCGACCAGCGCGTCGCGCAGATCAAGAAGCAGATCGAAGAGACCAAGTCTGATTTCGACCGCGAGAAACTGCAGGAGCGCCTGGCGAAGCTCGCGGGCGGCGTAGCGGTTATCCGCGTCGGCGCGGCGACCGAGACCGAGATGAAGGAAGCCAAGTTCCGCATGGAAGACGCCCTCAACGCGACCAGGGCGGCCGTAGAGGAAGGCATCATCTTCGGCGGCGGCAGCGCGTACATTCACGCTTCCAAGGAAGTCGAGAAGGTTGTCGCGAGCCTCGACGGCGACGAGAAGACCGGCGCCCAGATCGTCCTCAAGGCACTTGAGTCCCCGCTGTTCCAGATCGCTGAGAACGCGGGCCTCAACGGCGCGGTCATCGTCAACAAGGTCAAAGAGTCCGAAGTCGGTATCGGCTTTGACGCTTACAAGGAAGAGTACGTCAACATGATCGACGGCGGTATCCTTGATCCCGCCAAGGTCACCAGAAGCGCTCTTCAGAACGCCACCAGCGTGGCCTCCAGCTTCCTCACCACCGAGGCGGCCGTGGCCAATATTAAAGAGCCCATGCCCGCCATGCCCGCAGGCGGCGCGGGAATGATGTAACGCATAAGCTCCGGCGCTGCGGCCGTGGGCATCCCGTGCTCGCACGAGGATGCCCACGGACATTGCGCCGGGCAACGATATGAGAAAAGAAGCCCCGCGAACGCGCAAGCGCGAGCGGGGCGAATTTTCGAATATCGTTGCGCATCGCGGGAGCGGGGAACAAACCGCGGAGCGGTTTGAGGGGCCCCGCGGAGCGATGCGTAGAGCTTATGCGTAAAAAAAGGGAAGGCTCCGGCGTGCGGCACGGACATTGCGCCGGGCAACGATATGAGAAAAGAAGCCCCGCGAACGCGCAAGCGCGAGCGGGGCGATTTTCGTACTCCAACTTTTTTGCCCGTCGTCTGTACTGAAAAAAGCCAAAGCGCCGATTGACGTCTGAAACAAAACAGACTATAATTGCTTTACTTTTATTATTTTCAGGAAATAATATTTTTACTCTTTTTTTATTTTTAATTCGTGAAGCCATCGGGTATTATGTCCGCAGAGGTGTAACATGACAGACAGCAAGGGGCGAACGTACCGAAAAAAAGCGATTGACATCGACACCGGTATGATTGAAAGGATCGGAGAATACCGATGTCCGGAGGATCTGTACCAGGGACTGATCAGCCGCGTCAGGAAATACCACCCTTCCGATGATATTACACTCATCGAGAAGGCCTATGAAATCGCGCGCGGAGCCCACGAGGGCCAGCTGCGCAAATCCGGTGAGCCCTATATTATACACCCGCTGTATGTTTCCATTATTCTGGCGGACCTCGAGATGGACAAGGAGACCATCGTCGCGGGGCTGCTGCATGACGTGGTGGAGGATACGGTTCTCACGAAGGAGGAAATCGAAGCGCAGTTCGGAACGGATGTCGCACTGCTTGTGGACGGCGTCACGAAACTGAAAAAACTCAAGCTCTCCGGGGACTACGGGGACAGGACGCAGGTCCAGCAGGAGATGCAGGCCAGAAACCTGCGGAAAATGTTTCTGGCGATGGCCCGGGACATCCGGGTCATCCTGATCAAGCTGGCGGACCGGCTCCACAATATGCGCACGCTTGAGTACATGCCTCCGGAGAAGCAGCAGCGCATTTCCCAGGAGACACTGGACATCTATTCGCCGATCGCGGACCGGCTCGGGATTTCCAAGATCAAGGTCGAGCTGGATGACCTGGCTCTCAAATATCTCTATCCGGATATCTTTTATGATCTCTCCGCCAGGGTTGAGCAGCGAAAGAGCGAGCGGGAACATTACGTGCAGGAGATTGCGGCGCAGGTCAAGGAGCATATCCGGGAGGCCGGCATCGAGGGAACCGTGGACGGACGCGTCAAGCATCTGTTCAGCATCTACCGCAAGATGGTCAACCAGAATAAGACCCTGGAGGAGATCTACGACCTGTTTGCCGTGCGCGTCATCGTCGAGACGATCCGCGACTGTTACGCGGTGCTCGGCACGATCCACGAGATGTACAAGCCGATTCCGGGGCGGTTCAAGGACTATATCGCCATGCCCAAGGCGAATATGTACCAGTCCCTGCACACGACCCTGATCGGTCCCACCGGACAGCCCTTTGAGATCCAGATCAGGACTTATGAGATGCACCGCGCGGCGGAATACGGTATCGCCGCGCACTGGAAATACAAGGAGGCGGGGGGCAGCGAGAAGGTTGAGAAGACCCGCGAGGAGGAAAAGCTGACCTGGCTGCGCCAGATTCTGGAGTGGCAGCAGGACATGTCCGACAACCGGGAATTTATGGATCTGCTGAAGAGCGACCTCAACCTTTTTTCGGATGATGTCTACTGCTTTACCCCGCGAGGCGAGGTCAAAAACCTGCCGGCGGGCTCCACGCCGATCGATTTTGCCTACGCGATCCACACAGCGGTGGGCAACCGCATGGTCGGCGCCAGAGTCAATGACAAGATTGTCACCATCGATTACGAGATCAAGAACGGCGACCGCATCGAGATCCTGACGAGCCCGACCTCCAAGGGGCCGAGCATGGACTGGCTCAGCATCGCCAAAAGCGCTTCGACCCGGAATAAAATCAACCAGTGGTTTAAGCGTGTTAATAAAGAGGATAATATCGCCAAGGGGAAGGAACTGCTCTCATCCTACGCCAAAAGCCACGGGATGCAGCTGTCCGACCTGCTGAAAGCGCCCTACCAGGAGGCGGTTCTCAGAAAATATAATTTCCGGGACTGGGAATCTCTGCTGGCCGCGATCGGACACGGCGGCATGAAAGAAGGACAGGTCGTCAACAAACTCCTGGACCTGTACACAGAGGACCACAAGCGGCAGCTCACCAGCGAGGAGATCCTGCAGCAGGCGCAGGCGAATCCCCCGCGCATGCATTCCCGCGGCGGTGCGGGATCCGTGGTCGTCAAGGGCGAACCGGACATCTCGACCCGGCTTTCCAAGTGCTGCAACCCCGTGCCCGGCGACGAGATCGTCGGTTTCATCACGCGGGGAAGGGGTGTGTCGGTCCACCGGAAGGACTGCGGCAACATCACGAGCCTTCCGGAGGGGGAAAAGGACCGCATCATTGAGGCCTGGTGGGTCGAAGAGGCCGCGCAGGACAAGGAGGAGGGCTTCCTTGTGGAAGTCAAAATCTATGTCCGCGACAAGGCAGGCGTCCTGAACGCGATCACAAAGGTCTTCTCCGAGAAAGAGATCAATATCCACAGGATCAATTCCATGCAGGGAAAACAGGGCATCGCCACGATTACAATGGCCTTCGAGGTGAAGAGCCGGCAGGAACTCACGGAGATTACCGCGCGGCTTATGTCGATCCGGGACGTGCAGGCCGTCAAGCGAAGCAACGGCTGAGAAGCCGGCCGCAGCCCCGGGACTGCCCCTGCGGGGTGCGTCTCAGCACTGTGACAGCTGAAGAGACAAAAGCGGCGGATTTTACAGGCCGGCCGATTGGCGGTTTGTGACAGGCCGCGCGCAATAATACACTCGGAGGAATATGTGCCAGGGAGGAATGAGAATGGCAGAGAATCAGGCAGGCATCAAGGTTAACTGTTTTGTCGTCGGAATGGTGCAGACCAATTTCTATTTTCTTTACAGGGAGGGGAGCTCGGAAACAATCGTCTTCGATCCGGCGGACCTGGGCGGCCGACTCTGCGATGAACTGGAAAAGCGCGGCCTCACGGTAAAGGCCATTTTCCTGACCCACGCCCATTTTGACCATATTATGGGGCTGGAGGAGATGAAGGAGCGCACGGGCGCGCCGGTCTACGCGTGCATCCACGAGAAGCGCCTCTGCGAATCGCCGCGCCTGAATGAGTCCGTGTCCATCGGACGCCCCTGCACAGTCTCTGTGGATCACTGGGTGGACGACGGGGACGAAGTGGAGTGCGCCGGGATCCGGCTCCGCACGATTTTCACGCCGGGCCATACGGAGGGGAGCTGCGCCTATTATATCGAGGACGGCCACATCCTGATCAGCGGGGACACCCTGTTCCAGAGCTCGATCGGGCGCTCTGATCTGCCCACGGGTGACCAGGATACTCTCTTCAAGTCGATCCGCACCAGGCTCTACACCCTGCCGGACGACACGACAGTCTTCTCCGGACACGGGGACGAGACCACGATCGCATATGAGAAAAAGCACAACTGGTTTGTCAGGGCTTAGGATTGCCACGCAAATAAACGCTCCATCCGGCGTGTCTTTTTCTCCGATCTCACAGGGCGGGGTTCAGCTGCACAGCCCGCTGTGCGCCTTCATCCCGCCCCACAGTCTCGAAGAAAAATCCTGCGCCGGTTGACTCATTTATCTGTGCGGCCATCCTCAGCACCGGGTACGGACGCTCTGCGGACATCTGCGGGGTGCGGTTTTTTTCGGGCCCCGGTGTGCTGCACGCGGGGAATACATGATCACAGCAATTGTCAATATTGAATTATACAGATACGAGATCCACTCTCTGCTAAAGGCTTTTTATCCGCAGGAGGAAGTCAAGGTCCTCACACAGGCGGATGCCGCCGGTAATCGAAAATACCAGCAGATCGCAAAGGAGCCTTTTCTGAGGGTGGTTTTTGCGGCCCCGGACATCACCGTTTCGTTTTGTGACGAAAGCGGGGAGCGGTCAGTGTCCGCTCCCGACGGCGTGAGTTTCGCGCGGAAAGGCCAGGAGTGCAAGACCGCGCTGAAGCACCTGCTGTACGGGATGCTCGCGGACCGGGAGGGGAAAGAACTCCCCTGGGGAGAACTGATCGGCATCCGGCCCACCAAAATCGCGATGCAGTCGCTGCTGGCCGGCAGAACGCCGGAGGAGGCGGCGGCCGCCATGGAGCGGGAGCACCTGGTGAGCCATGAGAAAGCGGTCCTCTCCGCGCGGATCGCGCAGAGGGAGCGCGAGATCCTGGCGGACATTCATTACCGGGACGGATACAGCCTGTATATCGGCATCCCCTTCTGTCCCACGACCTGTCTGTACTGTTCGTTCCCTTCGTTCAACCTCTCTCTCTGGAAAGACAGAGTGGGGGATTACCTGGACGCCCTGGAAAAAGAGATGCGGGCGGCCGCGGAAATGATGCGCGGCCGCGTGCTGGATACGGTCTATATCGGCGGCGGAACGCCGACGACACTGGAACCGGAGCAGCTGGAGCGCCTTTTCGCGATGCTGTCCCGGTACTTCCCCATGGACGGGGTTCAGGAGCTCACGGTGGAGGCGGGACGCCCGGACAGCATTACCCGGGAGAAGCTCCGGGTGCTGCGCGCGCATGCCGTCACCAGGATCAGCGTGAATCCGCAGACGATGAACGAAGAGACCCTGCGGCGGATCGGCCGCATGCACACGGTCGGCCAGGTCCGCGAAACGTTCGCCCTCTGCAGAGAAGAGGGTTTTGACAACATCAATATGGACATCATCCTGGGCCTGCCGGAGGAGACGGAGGAGGATGTGGGGAGGACGCTGGAAGAGATCGAGAAGCTCGGGCCGGACAGTCTGACAGTGCATTCCCTCGCGCTCAAGCGGGGCTCCCGCATGATGAAGTATATTGAGGAAAAGGGCTTTTCCGCCCTCCGGAACACGGACGGCTGCGTGGAACTCGCGGCCCGGGCGGCGGAACGCATGGGCATGGAGCCCTATTATCTCTACCGGCAGAAAAACATCTCCGGAAATCTTGAGAATGTCGGCTACGCGCGCCCCGGAAAGGCGGGCATCTACAACATTCTGATTATGGAAGAAAAACAGTCCATCCTCGCGCTGGGGGCCGGCAGTATTACCAAAGCCGTCTTTCCGCACGGGAGGATTGAGCGCAGCGACAACTGCAAGGATGTCGCGACCTACATGGATAACATCGACGAAATGATCGAACGCAAAAGGCGCCTCGGAATCAGCTGAGGACGGCGTCTGGTATGGAGTAAACGGATGGCTGTAAGTCGTAAAAAACGCAACCTGGTAATCGTGGAGTCGCCGGCAAAGGTGAAGACCATCAGGAAATTCCTCGGTTCCACCTATGAAGTGGCCGCCTCCAACGGGCATGTGCGGGATCTTCCCAAAAGCAAGATGGGAATCGATATCGAGCATGATTATGAGCCGCAGTATATCACGATCCGCGGAAAGGGAGAGCTCCTGGCGGGACTTCGCAAGCTTGTCAAAGGCGCGGACCGCATCTATCTCGCGACGGACCCTGACCGCGAGGGGGAGGCGATCTCCTGGCACCTGATGGCAGCGCTGAAACTGGAGGACACGAAAGATAAGCAGGTCTCCAGAATCACATTCAATGAAATCACAAAAAAAGCGGTTCTGGAGTCGCTCAAACACGCCCGGAACCTCGACATGAATCTTGTCGACGCCCAGCAGACCAGGCGCATTCTCGACCGCATGGTGGGGTACCAGATCTCCCCGCTTTTGTGGGCAAAGGTCAAGCGGGGCCTGTCCGCGGGGCGCGTCCAGTCTGTCGCGCTGCGCATGATCGGCGACCGCGAGGATGAAATCAATTCCTTCATCCCGCAGGAGTACTGGACGCTGGACGCGGAACTGTCGGTACAGGGCCGCGCGAAACCGCTGACCGCGCACTATTATGGCGAGGCAGGTCCGGACAACAGGCCGGCGCGCGTTGAACTCAAGACACAGGAACAGACCATGCGGATCGTCAACGGCCTTGCGGGAGCCGCTTTTTCCATCCGCGAGATCCGGCGCTCGGAGCGGACGAGAAAATCCCCGCTCCCGTTCACGACCTCCACGCTTCAGCAGGAAGCGAGCAAGGTCCTGAATTTCTCCACCCAGAAGACCATGCGGGTCGCCCAGCAGCTCTATGAGGGCGTCGAGGTCAAGGGGCAGGGCACGGTGGCCCTGATCACCTACCTGCGTACGGACAGCGTCCGTGTCTCGGAGGAGGCGCAGGAATCCGCGGCCGCGTTCATCCGGGAGCAGTACGGGGACGAGTACCTGCTTTCGCAGGCGAAGGAGGAGAAGAAGGGCGGCAAGATTCAGGACGCGCATGAAGCGATCCGCCCCACAGACGTCACCCGCCTCCCGTCGATGATCAAGGATTCTCTGTCCAGGGAGCAGTACCGGCTCTACCAGCTGATCTGGAAGCGGTTTGTGGCGAGCCGCATGAGCCCCGCCCGCTACGAGACGACACAGGTGCGGATCTCGGCGGTCCCCGCCCCGGCGGCCGACGCCATTCCCGAACAGTTCTTCACCGTCTCGGCTTCCAGACTGCTGTTTGAAGGTTTCCAGAAGGTCTACAGCGACGAAGAGGAGGAAAAATCCCCCGTTCTGGGAAAAGGACTGGATGAGCACAGCGCGCTGTCGCTGGAGGCTTTTGACCCCCGGCAGCACTATACGCAGCCCGCGCCGCATTACACGGAGGCCACCCTGGTGCGCGCCCTCGAGGAGCAGGGAATCGGACGTCCCAGTACCTACGCCCCGACGATCACCACGATCCTGGCCCGCAGGTATGTCGTCAAGGAGGAGAAAAACCTCTACATGACGGAGCTGGGAGAAGCGGTCAACAGCATCATGAAAAAGGCGTTCCCGACCATTGTGGATCCGTCCTTTACCGCGAACATGGAGGCGCTTCTGGACGGGATCGCGGACGGACAGGTCCGCTGGAAGACGGTGATCGAAAACTTCTATCCCGACCTGCACGAGGCTGTCCTGCAGGCGGAGGCGGATCTGGAAAAGGTAAAGATCGCGGACGAGGAGTCGGACGAAATCTGCGAAAACTGCGGCCGGCGCATGGTCATCAAATACGGTCCGCACGGGAAGTTCCTCGCCTGTCCCGGATTTCCGGAATGCCACAACACGAAACCGTATTACGAGAAAACCGGCGTCGCCTGTCCCAAATGCGGCAGGGACATCGTCGTGCGCATGTCCAAAAAAGGACGCCGCTACTACGGATGCATGGGCAGCCCCGAGTGCGATTTCATGGTCTGGCAGAAACCGTCCCCCAGAAAATGTCCCCGCTGCGGCGGGCTGATGCTGGAAAAGGGCAGCAGGCTGATGTGCGCGGACAAAGAATGCGGATATGTGGAAAACCGCGGCGAGGAAAGTGAAGAATAAACGGAAAACGCACGGCTGTAAGGCGGAAACAGGCGAATAAACATCGGAACACAGCGAAAAAACAACAGATCCCCCGGCCGGGCCTTCCCGGAAGGCGTCGGATGGATGATCGGTTCACGCAATAAGACATGTACAGGACGATCCGGAAGAAGGGTCAGCGGCCTGTAAATCATTCAGTGCAGGGAAGAGGAGGAGACAGGTGGAAACAACACACGCGGCGAATAATGTTGTGCTGTTGGACAATACGAGGAAAATTGAAAAGCTGATCCACAACAACGATACCGGAAAAGTTGTGTTCAATGATATCTGCAAGGTCATGAGCAGCATTTTGAATGCGCATATTCTCGTCATCAGCAAAAAAGGGAAGGTGCTCGGCGTGAGCGGATGTCCCGAGGTCAGCGCGGCGCACGGACTGATCGAAGAAGAGGTCGGAACCTTCGTGGATCCGGAACTCAATTCCCGTCTGCTGGATATTCTGTCGACCCATGAAAATGTGTCGCTCCAGACGCTTGGGTTTTTCTCCAGTGAGGACACGGACCTGATGGGCATCGTCCTGCCGATCGAAGTGGCGGGCGAGCGCCTCGGAACTGTCTTCATCTATAAAAAAGGCGCGCATTTTGACATCGACGACATCATCCTTTCCGAGTACGGGACGACCGTCGTCGGCCTCGAAATGCTGCGCGCGGTCTCCGAGGAGACAGCGGAGGAAAACCGCAAGATCGCCGTTGTAAAATCCGCGATCAACACCCTCAGTTACACGGAGATGCATGCCATCATCCACATCTTTGAAGAACTCAACGGCGTGGAGGGGATTCTCGTGGCCAGCAAGATCGCCGACAAGGCGGGCATCACCCGCAGCGTCGTCGTCAATGCCCTGCGCAAATTCGAGTCCGCGGGCGTCATCGAATCCCGCTCCTCCGGGATGAAGGGAACCTATATCAAGATTCTCAACGACGCCATCTACGGAGAGCTCGCAGGACTCAGAAAACAGGTCCAGCCCTGAGATTGCGCTTGCATAACCCGACCGGATATGCTATTATACGAAAGTTGCATATTTTGTCTTTCTCATAAAAGACACGCGCCCCAGCGGATGCCGGTGCCTTGAAACAGGTGGCAGAGTCCTCACAGACCGCGAAAGGGCGCGGAAGTACCTAACCAAGGAGGAAAAGAAAAATGGGTATCGTATCAATGAAACAGCTCCTGGAAGCAGGCGTGCATTTCGGACATCAGACAAGGCGCTGGAATCCCAAGATGGCTCCCTATATCTTCACGGAGCGCAACGGGATCCACATCATCGACCTTCAGAAGTCCGTGATCCTCGTGGATGAGGCCTACAAGGCGGTTTTCCAGATCGCGGAGCAGGGCGGCACGATTCTGTTCGTAGGCACAAAGAAGCAGGCGCAGGACGCCGTCAAGGCAGAGGCGACCCGCTGCGGCATGTACTATGTCAACGAGAGATGGCTCGGCGGCATGCTGACAAACTTCAAGACCATCCGCAGCCGTGTGGACCGTCTCCGCAAGATCGAGCAGATGGCGCAGGACGGCACGTTCGAAGTCCTTCCGAAGAAGGAAGTCGCGAAGCTCCAGAAGGAGTGGGACAAGCTCGAGAGGAACCTCGGCGGCATCAAGGACATGACCCGTATTCCCGACGCGATCTTCGTCGTGGATCCCAAGAAGGAGAGGATCTGCGTGGCGGAGGCGCACGCTCTGGGCATCACCCTGATCGGCATCGGCGACACGAACTGTGATCCGGAAGAGCTCGACTTCATCATCCCCGGCAATGACGACGCGATCCGCGCGGTCAAGCTGCTCTGCAGCAAGATGGCAGACGCTGTCATCGAGGCGAACCAGGGCGCCGAAGCCGATACGGCCGAGCAGGAAGCGCTCGCGCAGGAGTCCGCCGCGTCCGAGGCGGAGCAGGCTGAGGAAGGGACTCTGTAAAGAGAACCGTTTCCTGTCAGCTGCCGGTTTTCCGGGATCTCCCGGGCCGTTACGACCGGCAGCATCCGGGACCAATGCCCGTGCGGGCACGGCATCTGCGGCCGCCTGCCCGGTGTTTATTCACAATATTTTTAACTTTCCGGATCTTCTGAGCCGGTATGGTTTTATAGTTTTTATATTTTATAGTTTTACAGTTATACGATTTCAGCGTTCGCACGCGGCTGCCGGTTTTATGAAACTGAAAGCAGACAGCGGCAGGCGGACAGACACAAAGACAGAGAGGTATACATTATGGCAATTACAGCTGCACAGGTGAAACAGCTGCGCGAGATGACCGGCGCGGGAATGATGGACTGCAAGAAGGCTCTAACGGAGACCAACGGCGATATGGATGCCGCTGTGGAGGTTCTCCGCAAGAAGGGCCAGGCAAAGGCGGAGAAGAAGGCCAGCAGGATCGCTGCCGAGGGCATCTGCCTGATCGCGAATGACGGCGACCAGAAGGCTGCTGTCGTCGAGGTCAACTCCGAGACCGACTTTGTCGCGCAGAACGAGAAATTCCGCACCTATGTCGCGAAGGTTGCGGAGCAGGCGCTGAAGACAGAGGCGAAGGACATCGACACCTTCCTCGAGGAGCCCTGGATCGAAGACGCTTCCAAGACCGTGAAGGATTCGCTGGTTGACATGATCGCTGTGATCAGCGAGAAGCTCAGCATCCGCCGCTTCGAGCAGGTTGCCGCGCAGGACGGCTGTGTCGTTTCCTATCTGCACGGCAAGGGCCGCATCGGCGTTATCGTTGACGCGAAGGCCGGTGTCGTGAATGACGCTGTCAAAGAGGCGCTCACCAACGTCGCCATGCAGGTTGCCGCCATGTCTCCCAAGTACGTGACCGTGGATGAAGTCCCCGAGGACTACAAGGAGCACGAGAAAGAGATCCTTCTTGCGCAGGCGACCGAAGAAAACGGCAAGCTTCCCGAGAACAAGCGCAAACCGCAGAACATCATCGAGAAGATGCTGATCGGCAGACTGAACAAAGAACTGAAGCAGATCTGCCTGTATGACCAGGTCTATGTCAGGGCCGAAGACGGCAAGCAGACGGTTGCGCAGTATCTGCAGCAGGTCGGCAAGGCCAACGGCACGGATCTTTCCGTCCGCCGCTTCGTCCGTTTTGAGACCGGCGAAGGCATTGAGAAGAGGGTCGAGAATTTCGCGGAAGAGGTTATGGGTCAGATCAAGAAGTAAGACCGTCCGGAGAGGAGCTGTCCATTTATTCTCTGTACAAACGTACAGCTGAATCCATGCAGATCCTGCTTTACGCCGCAGATTTCAGGCTGTTCGCGCCTGTATGGAGTCAATTTCATACAGGCGCTCTTTTCATCTATTCTCAACTTTTTTATTAAGGAAAATGTATGAAGATAACAAGGATTAATGAAAACACCATCAGCTGCATTATTTCGCCGGAAGACCTGCGCGCGAACGGGATCCGTCTCGATGATTTTTTCGAAAGAAAAAAAGAAGCGGTGGATTTTATCCGCGGGATCGTGGCGCAGGCGGCCATCTCCGAGAATTTTGATCTGCAGGGTGAACTGACAACCATGCGGGTTTCCGTGCTTCCGGACCACTCCCTGAGCCTTCTGATTACAAAGGAGGAAACAGAGGAAGGGGTCGCGAAAGAGGTGCGTAAACTTGCGCAGAGACTGTTTGAATCAATTGCCGCGAGAGCGGCGGAAAAGGCGAAGGAGCAGGAACAGGAGGAGGCGGAGGAGGATCCCTCCGACAGCCTGGTGAAAGCCCTGCTGGAGGAGAAAACCCCGGAAGAGGGCGCGAAGGACGGCGGGAAGAAAAAAGAGAACGATGGAGCCTGCGGAAAGAAGCAGGACGCTTTTATGTTCTCTTTTTATTCGGTGCGCGACGCGATGGACTGCTGCAGGGTGTTCGCGAATATCGGGCAGGTGGACTCCTCCTTCTATTATCTGCGCGAGGACGATGTTTATTTCCTGATTGTCCGGCGCCTGGACAACACACCCGCGGATTTCGAACGGCTGGTTCTGTCGGCGAATGAGTTCGGAGAGCTGGTCACTTCACATGAGCAGTATATTTCGTATGTCAGGGAACATGGCGTGTGTATCGCGGCGGAGCATGCCGTAGAGATGTTTATCGATGTGATTCCGGGGATCCAGATTCCGAGGATCCGCGCAGGATCATAAAACTGCCGCCGGGCATCGGATCCGTGCTTTCGATACGTGCCCCGGACGTCGAGTCCGCGC
>JAUNJS010000019.1:14662-18943 GCA_030533125.1 Eubacteriales bacterium
TCGATACGTGCCCCGGACGTCGAGTCCGCGCCGGAGCAGCCGGGAAACCGCCGGGTGTCAGAGATACAGGAGGGAAAAATGCGCCTGAACCAGTATATTGCTTCCTGCGGGGTCTGTTCCCGGAGAGAAGCGGACCGGTTGATCCAGGCAGGCGAGGTCATGGTGGACGGCCGCCCGGCTTCCCCGGGCATGCGCCTGGAGGGAGCGGAGACAGTGACTGTCCGGGGAAAGAAGCTGATCCCCGTGCGGGAGCCGGTCGTCGTGGCGTGGTACAAGCCGGCGGGCGTGACCTGCACGGCGCGGGACGGGCACGCGGAGAAGACCATCACGGATGTGTTCCGCTATCCGGTGCGCCTGACCTACGCGGGCCGTCTGGACCGGGATTCGGAAGGGCTCCTTTTGATGACGAATGACGGGCCGCTGATCGACGCCATGATGCGGGGGGCGAACGGGCATGAGAAGGAATATCTCGTCCGGGTCCGCCGCAGGATTTCCGACGCGGAGCTGCACCGCCTTTCCACAGGCATCTATCTGCGTGAGCTGGAGCAGAAGACAAGGCCGTGCAGGGTAGAGCGTCTGGGGGAGAGAACCTTCCGCATTGTCCTGACGCAGGGGCTGAACCGGCAGATCCGGCGTATGTGCAGGACACTCGGACATGAGATCCGCTTTTTAAAGCGAGTCCGCGTCCTCAATATTGAACTGGGAGACCTGAAGCCGGGACAGCAGCGGAAGATCACCGGGCGGGAACTGGAGGAACTCTACGCGCTCGCCGCAGGAGATGAACGCGCGCCTTCCGGCCGCGGGGAAAAGGCGGAGGCCGCGAAGCCGCCGCGCGCGGGAGGAAACGGGAACGCGCCTTCCGGCCGCGGGGAAAAGGCGGAGGCCGCGAAGCCGCCGCGCGCAGGAGGAGACGGGAACGGACGCGGCCGGAACAGCCGTGAAAGCAGGCAGAAAAGCCGGGATGGACACAGCCATGAGTGAACAGAACAGAGAGATCAATGCGGAGAAAAGAAGCCGCATGGAATATCTGGCCGGGATTCTGAACAAAGCGTCGGAGGCGTATTACACGCGCGACACCGAGATCATGTCCAACCTGGAGTACGACGCGCTTTATGACGAGCTCCGGGCGCTGGAGGAGGAGACCGGGTTTGTGATGGCGGGCTCCCCGACGGTCCGTGTGGGATACGCGGTCGCGGATGAGCTTCCCCGGGTACGCCACGAAAAACGCATGCTTTCCCTGGATAAGACAAAGTCCAGAGAGGATCTCGCGGCCTGGCTCGGGGAGCAGACAGGACTGTTGTCCTGGAAGCTGGACGGCCTGACGGTGGTGCTCACCTACGAAGAGGGACGCCTGGCGCAGGCAGTGACCCGCGGGGACGGGCAGATCGGAGAAGAGATCACGGCAAACGCCGCGGCCTTTAAAAATATTCCCGCGGTAATCCCCTTTAAGGGGAGGCTCACGCTCAGGGGGGAGGCTGTGATCCGGTATTCCGACTTTGCGCAGATCAACGAGGAGATCGCGGCGGAAGCGGCCGCGAAAGGCCAGCTGGAGGATGTGCGCTACAAAAATCCGAGAAATCTGTGCAGCGGTTCCGTCCGGCAGCTGGACAGTGCTGTTACATCGAAGCGCCGCGTCCGCTTCTACGCGTTTACCCTCGTGGAGGCGGCGGAGGGGGAAAAAGCACCCGATTTCCGGAACTCGAGACTCGCGCAGCTGCGTTTCCTGCAGGCCCAGGGATTTGAGACGGTGGAGACGGAGGTCGTCGGGAGGAATACGGTCGCGGAGGCGGTCGGCCGGTTTGAGCAGAAGATTGCCGGGTTTGATATCCCTTCGGACGGTCTGGTACTCGTCCTGGATGACATTGCCTACGGCGAATCTCTGGGGACGACGGCGAAATTCCCCAGAAACGCCATCGCGTTTAAGTGGGCCGATGAGCAGCAGACCACAACACTGCTCGAAGTCGAGTGGAGCGCGAGCCGCACCGGGCTGATCAACCCGGTTGCTGTTTTCGAGCCGGTGGAGCTGGAAGGCACGACGGTCCGCCGCGCGTCCGTCCATAATGTCAGTATTGTCAGGGCGCTGCAGCTTGGGATCGGAGACCGCCTGATGGTCTACAAGGCCAACATGATCATCCCTCAGATCGCCGAAAACCTGACCCGCTCCGGGACGCTGGAGATTCCAGCGGCCTGCCCGGTCTGCGGCGGGAAGACCGAGATCAGGCGGGAGACGGACACAGAGGTCCTTGTCTGCACGAATCCGGAATGTCCCGCGAAAAAAATAAAAGCGTTTACGCTGTTTACAAGCCGCACGGCCATGAATATTGAAGGCCTGTCGGAGATGACGCTCGAGAAATTTATCGCGGAGGGCTTCATTCACGAGTTTGCGGACATTTATCATCTGGATGACCATCGCGACGCGATCGTGAAAAAGGAGGGCTTCGGGGAAAAATCCTACGCCCGCCTGACAGAGAGCATCGAAAAATCCAGAAATACGACATTGCCCCGCCTTCTGTACGCGCTCGGCATCACGGGAATCGGCGCCGCCAACGCCCGGGTTCTGTGCGACCACTTCGGGGACGACCTCGAAGCCATCTGTGCTGCCTCCGCGGAGGAACTGGGACAGGTGGAAGGCATCGGCCCTGTTCTCGCGGCAGCTGTGTCCGACTGGTTCTCGAATGAAAAAAACCGCGCCATGCTGGACAGACTGATGAACGAAGTGCATCCCGCGAAGCGCAGGATCCGGAGCTTCGCGAGTTTCAAAGCGGCGAATACAAAGCCCGCGGATTCCACGGCGGCAGGTGCTGGACTGTCGGATTCCGTAGCGGCAGGTGCAGGGCCGGCGGGTTCCGGAGCAGGGAGTATTCATCCGGCGGACGTCGGTCCCGCGGCTTCCGGTATTGCGGATGCCGGTCTGTCGGGATCCGCTCCGGCAGATGGCAGCCCGGCGGGCGCCGGTGCCGCGGATTTCGACACAGCGGAGTCAGACGCGGCGGATCCGATCGCGGGAAAGACCTTCGTCGTCACCGGCAAGGTCGCGCACTTCGCGAACCGCGACGCGCTCAAGGAATATATCGCGGACCGCGGCGGAAAAGTCGCCGGCAGCGTCTCCGCGAAGACAGACTACCTCATCAACAACGATGTCACTTCGACATCCTCCAAAAACAAAAAAGCCTCGCAGCTGGGAATCCCGATCCTTTCGGAAGAAGATTTTCTGCGGCTCGCGGGCGAGCGGTAACCACAGCGACGGGTGCTCCCGGCTTCACGAAGAGAGAAAAGAGGACACAAAGACCATGCCTATCAGAATACAGAACGATTTACCCGTAAAAGAAATACTTGAGAGAGAAAATCTCTTTGTTTTTGATGAAAACAGAGCGGCGCACCAGGATATCCGCCCTCTGGAGATCTGTATTTTGAACCTCATGCCGACCAAGGAAGAGACGGAGCTGCAGCTGCTGCGCATGCTGTCCAACACGCCGCTTCAGCTTAATATCACCTTCATGCACATGAGCTCCCACCAGTCGACAAATGTCGCCGCCTCACACCTCATGCAGTTTTATTATACGTTCGAGGAGCTGAAGGAGAGGCGCTTTGACGGTCTGATTATCACCGGGGCCCCGGTGGAGAAGATGGAGTATGAAGAGGTCGATTACTGGCCGGAGCTGTGCGATATCTTTGCCTGGAGCAAAACAAACGTCACCAGCACCTTCCATTTGTGCTGGGGGGCGCAGGCCGCGCTCTACTACCACTACGGCCTTCCCAAGCAGCTTCTGGGGAAAAAGCTGTTCGGCGTCTACTCGCACAAGGTCCGCCACCGCAAGGAGCCCATTGTCCGCGGATTTGACGATTATTTCCTCATTCCGCACAGCCGCTATACGGAGGTGCCCGCGAAGGCAATCCAGGGCTGCAAGGAACTGAAGATCCTTGCCGCCTCGGAGGAAGCCGGGATTCTGCTGTGCATGTCCCGCGACGGCAGGCGCTTTTTCATCATGGGCCATCCGGAATATGACCGCAACACCCTCCGCGACGAATACAACCGGGACGTCCGGAAGGGGATTCCCATCGAAGTGCCCAAAAACTACTTCCCGGACGACGACCCGACGCAGAAGCCCCTTCTGCAGTGGCGCTCCCATGCGAATAATCTCTACTGCAACTGGATCAATTACTACGTCTATCAGGCGACCCCGTACGATCTCAACGAGATCAACGAGAAGCCCTGGCGCTGGGAGGACAAAAACAAGGACTGATCTGTTTCGCTTTTTATACCGCTGGTATAAACCTCTA
>JAUNJS010000535.1 GCA_030533125.1 Eubacteriales bacterium
GCAATTTTTCGGCCTGGAACCCCTATCTCGGCATAGAGGTCGGCATGACCCGCTGGATCAACGAAAAGACGAATCACGACGAACGCTGCGGGACAGCCGCTGAATTTCCGCCCTCATGCGAGAAGATGAACATTGACGAAATGATCATCGGTTATACAATCAATGGCGCAAAACAGCTCGGTATCGAGGATTCCAAGGGTTCCATCACTGTTGGCAAGGACGCGGACTTCCTGGTATTTGACAATAATCTGCTCACGGCGGAGCATGCGGGTATCAGCTACAATGAACCGCGGGATGCGTACTACTGCGGCAAGAAAATGAAATGATCCTTCTATCCGGACAGCCCTTTTTGGGCTGCCCGGCCGAAAGAATTCAAGACACAAAAATGATCACAATGGAAAGGAACACAACACAATGGGTATCTTAGACGCGAATATTGAGGAAGCAAGAGAGAATGTATGCACTGTACGGCGAGAATCACCGAATCACCGACGGCAAGTATGACAAGTCCCTGGCAGTCAGGTGCATAAACGGCACCTTTGTCGGCAAAAAGACGGACGAGAAGGTCATCGCCTTCAAGGGCATCCCCTTTGTCGGAAAGCAGCCGGTCGGAGACCTTCGCTGGAAGGCGCCGGTGGATATTGTCCCGGATGACGACGTATATGAGGCCTACTACTTTGCGAAATGCCCCCGGCAGGAGGGGAACGTCAGCCAGCTCGGTTCCCTCTACCCGCAAGATGAGGACTGCCTGTACTTGAATGTATGGAAGGCGGCGGATGCGGGCACAGAGAAAAAGCCGGTTATGGTATGGATCCACGGCGGCGCTTTTGAAATCGGCGGCACGGCAGAGCCGCGCGAGGAGTGCACCAATTTCGTCCGGGAGAATCCGGATGTCATTCTCGTCTCTATAGAGTACAGGATGAATATTTTCGGCTTCTTCCATCTGTCCCACCTGCCGGACGGCAAGGATTACCCGGACGCGCAGAACCTGGGGCTTCTGGACCAGGTGATGGCACTCAAGTGGGTACACGAGAACATCGCCGCCTTTGGCGGGGATCCCGAAAAGGTCACGATCTTCGGCCAGTCCGCGGGAGGTGGCAGCGTGAGCCTTCTGCCGCTGATCGAAGGCACCCACAGGTATTTTCAGCGCGTCATCGCTCAGAGCGGCTCCCCTGTCTTTACGCGCTCTACGGAGGAATCCATCGCCTGCACAAACGAGGTGATGACCGCGCTCGGCTGCAAGACCGTTGCCGATCTGCAGAAGGTCGATATCGAGACCCTGGTCAGGACAGAGGGTGCCCTGCTCGGTCTGCGTGTCTGGGCGGAGCGGGACGGAAGGATCCTGCCGCTCGACCCCTACCAGGCTTACGCGGATGGCGCGGTAAAGGATCTCGATCTGATGCAGGGCTGCACCAAAGACGAAGTGGGCTATTTCGTGTACGGATTTGGGCTGGAAGGTTATGCAGCGTTTGCCGCCGCCCGCAAGGCAAAGAAGTTGGCCCAGCTGACGGAAAGCGAGAGGGCACTGGTGGAGAGCTACTGCAAGGACGCGAAAGACGTAAGTCCCGAATACACCGGCGACAGCCGCCTGTTCGACCAGATCGTGTTCATCGCCCCAGTATTCCGGTTGGCAGAGAACCAGACAATGGCGGGCGGCAAGTCCTACAATTATTTCTTTACACCGGAATCCTCCGTGCCGCTTATGAGAAGCGGACACGCCATTGAGCTCTCCACCGTCTTCAACCACCCGGAGGAGACCTTCGTTACGGGCCGGCTTTTTGACGAGACTTTCTCCAGAACAATGCGCAAGATGTGGGTTCAGTTTGCCAAAACCGGAAATCCGTCGCTCACGGCGGAGCAGTCCCCCGACGGCAAGGCGAAGGAGTGGCCTGTATACGACCTGAAGGACAGATATGTGATGATCTTCGACGAGTTCAATATTCATCCGGAGAAGGAAGCCGATCGGCAGATCCTGGATTGGGACAGAACCTATTTCCTGACCAAATATTACTGCATCTGACGAGCAGTTCAATAATCAAAGGAAGGAATATATTATTGATGAAGATGAGTGAAAAAGAGCAGCTGAAAAAGGTGCAGGAGCGCCTGGAAAGCGGTGAACTGATCAGGCAGCCCTGCTGGTCCTTTATCAGGGAACTGAATTCCTGCAGCGACGAGCGTCTGGACAGCATCGCGATCCAGGACGGATACCGGCAGTATACCTACCGGCAGATGTTCCG
>JAUNJS010000173.1:0-5176 GCA_030533125.1 Eubacteriales bacterium
CTTCCCCGCTCTTGTCCCCCGACGCGCTGCTCTTTCCGAGCTTCATCGTGCCGTCTGTATCAAAAGAGACGTCGCGGCCCCATGCGCTCTTGATGGCATCGACCGCGTTATGGTCCTGCACGGCGTCCACGCGCACCTCGATGTTGAACCGCCATCCGTCGTAGTCAAAGGTCGTCCGGATGATCTTATATCCCTCCTCCGAAGTCTCCACAGTCTTCTGCGTGGCCTTCGTCGCCACCATGGGATCAATCGTCAGCGTGCTGGTCAGCGGGGTTTTCGTCGTGTCTTCTCCGGATTTCAGGAGCTTGTTGTAATAAAATACCGTGCGCTCCTCGGTCTCGGTGCTCGCCATCGTATCCCGGATCCAGTCACCCTTCCCCGTTCCGTCATCCTGGTTGACATACTCCAGATGAATCAGGTCCGGAGAGAGGCCCTGCGTCGTATTGCCCTTCGCCGATTTGCCCTCGGCGGCCGTAAACACCTTGTTTCCGTCGGGATCCGTCCAGTACTTGTAAACTGTCAGCCGCACATACTGGTCGATCGTACCCGTATTCTTCACGCTGATCTCTTCCGTGTACGCCTTGCCGGGGAGAATCGCCTCTGTGTAGTTGATCTTTCCCTTGTCGTCTGTCGTGTGATCCAGCAGATTCTCCAGGAGGACCCCCACGGTTCCGGGAGTCTCATCCCACTCGTCCGCGGAGTTCTTGACATAATCCCTGTAGGCAACCCGGCGGGCTTCCTCGTCGTGCGCGCTCTTTTCCATGAGCGAGACGCCGATGTCATATACCTCGACATGGCCCTTGTAGGTCTGGGATTTGATGAGCCCGGCGGCGAACGCGGCACCGATCGTGGCAAACAGCAGGAGGCCTGCCGCAGCCACAAACAGAAAGACAGTCACTGCGGGAGAAGCGAGCCATTTTCTGATTTTCTTCATGCGTCATTCACCTCCCAGCGTCGTAGACTCCCGGTTCGTATCGACCTTGCGGGTCCAGTCCGCGTCTGTCGATGCCAGCGGCTCTCCGGCTTCGTTATACTGCACCTCCGTGGTCTCATAGACGATAATCACATTGACAGTATCGCCTTCCTTTGCGTCCGCGGGAAACGTGATCTTCACCACCAGCTGATCCCCGGAATCCGCCAGGCTTGTCCCGGGCTGCAGGATCTTCGTGTAGTATATCCAGCCGTCCTCACCCGCCGTCCAGTTCTGGCTTTCGCTGTAGCTGAGTCCCTCCGGATCCTTGTAGAAGCCGCGCGCGCGGATATAGACCGGCTGGGAATCCGCCGTGCTCTCGATATTGATCGTCTTCCTGTTATTGGAAAAAGATTCCTCGACCTTTTCCTCATGTCCCATGTGGAGCGTCACGCCGCCCTTCGCCGTCGCGTAGGTGGTGAAATAGGCCCATGCGGTGCCCATCGAGGCGCCCAGCACGAGCATGACGGCAACGGCTGTATACATCCATGTGCGGAGGGCGCTCCATCGAGTCCTTTTCTCCATATGTGTATTCATATGTTCCTGCCCTCCTGTCACTGTGACCCGACGTGCTGGATCGGATCCTCGGTCTCAGTGTCCTGTGTGCTGTCCGTCACCTGATCAAGCGTAGACCACTTGTCATCTCCGGTCGCCGGATCTTTTGTACAGGTAAATTTGTTGGTGACGGATCCCCCTCCGTTGATTCCTTCGTTGTAATCGTTTTCGAACGTCACGCCGATGGTGTTGGCGTTTTCATTGACTTCGATCGTGGCGCACTGATCAGGATATCCCGTGTATACTGCGCCTGCGTAGACCTCTTTGACCACGGCGTAGCTTCCGATGGGAAGGTTCTCGATCCGCGCGGTCCGGCTCCCGTAGGAATCGCTGGCGTACTGCCCTTCGTTCGCGCCGATGATACTGTAGTCGCCGTTGGCGTCGAAGATGATCGAAATAAAATCGTGGAAGATATCGGGCGCCGCCCCGCTGTTATAAAGCTCCTCGGAGTCATACACCGAGACTTCGAACACGAAAGTCGCGGGATCCGTGATCGCGCGCTCCGTCTCTGTGCCGTCGCCCGCCGGGGTGTCCTTTCCGCGCTCGGCATTGGTCAGCAGGGTCTTCGTGATCTCGAGCGCGCCGATCCGCTTCTCCCGGCTGTATTTCATGGTCAGATCGACGTTCCCGTCGTATTCCCAGGTGCCGGCGTTCTGCGCGGTATTGAGCCCCTCCTTTGTGGGAAGCGAGATCAGTTCCGGGGAAAAGCTGTATTTATAGTGTCTGGAAAGCGCGAGGGTGACCTGGCTGGTCTCCTCCCCGGCGATGCCTGTAACGGTGCTCGTCGAGACATATTCCGTGTCATTGCTGCCGTGCGGCACGATGAGGTACAGCCCCGCCGGCAGTCCGGTGATCGGACTTCCGACCGGCTGATCCCTGACCACCTGGGTTGCGGAGAAGCTGCCGACAGGAGCGGGAGCCATGGCTTCGGTTCCCTCCGGCACTGTCCCCAGCGCGGCTTCCGCAGCCGCCTTCGCGACTTCCCTCCAGCCGCTGCTGTCAATCGAAGCGCTGACGGAGACGCCCTTTTCCGCAAAGAACGTCAGAAAGGGTTCGAGCACCGCCCAGCTGTAGGTTTCATATCCGTTGACAGGCTCGGCGTCCGCGATCCTGTAGAGATCCACCACGACCGCCGCCTCCTCCAGATCCTGCCGCTCCTCATCCGTGAGCGTCGTCCCGATGTTGACCGTAAGGGAACACTCCTGTTCCGGATCAGGCACCGTCGCGTACGCCGGTTGTCTGCCCGCAGGCAGGGATAACGCCATGAGAACTGCCGCCATCAGGATTGCCGCGGACCGCCGGATGCGGCCTGCCGTCCGGCGCCGCCGGACGTTTCTTTCGTCTTTCATGGATGATATTCCTCCCCCATACAAGTATTCTTCCTGTGAACCGACATACCGGCCGGCCTGCGGGAACCGCTCACGGCTGAATGCCCCGTTTCCCTCGCGGCCGCTGTTTTCTTTTCCGATGTCTTTTATTGTCCGCTATTTCTTTTTTCCGCCTTTTTTCTTTTTCCTTTTCCCGGAAAGAATCTCCTCGGCGGAAGCCGCCGCGTCTTCCGATCCCGCGATTTCCCCGATCGCGTCCCGGATCTCGTCTCTGGATCCGTGCGCCTTCCTGCGCCGGTTCCATCCGCTCGTCGAAATCAGCAGATAGATGAGCAGAATGAAGAGGATCGGCGCCGCGACGAGCGGGGCGACGATGACCGGCTCGAAACGCATGGCATCCGCCGTGACGCGCGTCGTGTCGGTGTCGTCATTGTCCACGCGGTGGCCGCGCACCAGAAGACGGTGTGTATTGACGCCGTAGGGCGTGCAGGTGATAAGCGTGCAGTAATCCTGATTCGGATCGATTTCGAGATCCTGCAGCTCCTGCGGCAGGACGATGCGGATCTGGTCGACCTCATAGGTCAGCGTCCTGTCCAGGATCTGGAGCAGAAACTTGTCGCCGGCCTGCAGCCGGTCGATGTCCGTGAAAAGCTTTGCGGATGGAAGTCCTCTGTGACCCGAAACTGCGGAATGCGTACCCGCGCCGCCGATCGGAAAAGAGGTTCCTATGATATGCCCGATGGCGATCTGCAGGATCGCTTCACCCGTTCCGTGGTAGATCGGCAGGGAAATCTTGATACTGGGGATATCGATATATCCCATGATGCCCGTTCCTGTGACATCCAGAATGCTGTTATATGTCTGAATCTCCTGTTCCGTGAGGTTGAACCGTCCGGATTTCTGTGTCAGATATTCATTGAAGGCTTCGGCTTCCGCCCACATGCGGTCAAAATCTTCTCTGTCCATGTTCGCGACCGTCGCCGTGTATCCCGCGATTGCCCGTGTCTGGTGAAAAGAGTTCCACCAGTCACTAAATGTGGGATACGCGATCAGGCCCAACCCTAAAAGAAGGATCATCACCAGGATCGTGTTGCCAAATTTTCTTTTCATCTCTGCCCTGTATCTATATCCTGTGTCATGCCGGTGACATGTTACTATACCACTCTCATTTAAGCATAAACGGCGTCACAGATACCGTCAATGAAAATCTGAAAGATGTTTTCTTTGCTTTTTCCGCTATTACGCCGTTCACAGGACCTGTTTTATCGCTTCGGCAATACCTGCCCCTCTTGATTTTTCCCGGTGTTTCGCAATAATAATACCTTGAATAAATACTCTGTTACGGCACTTGCTCCCGGCGCCCGGATTCTCTTATTATACCCGATCTGTGCGCTGAATTCACACAATTTCTCCGGACGTATAATCCGGTTCTAACCGGTTTCAGCCCCGTATGCAGTCATGACGTAGAAACTATGAAAGATTCTGTTTTTTCCGGGACCCCTGTTCAGGGAAATGAGGTTTCTCGGAATCCCGGCCATGAGAATGAAGAATTCCGCAATTCTGCGCAGGAGGATCGGGGAGATGTCTTTCCGGGGCATTTCCGGAAGGCCAATCCCATCACGGAAGGCGCGATCCGGCAGCAGATTCTGCTCTATTTTTTCCCTCTTCTCCTCAGCTCCTTTTTCCAGCAGCTGTATAACACGGCGGACGCAGTCATCGTCGGACAGGCGGCCGGAAAGGAAGCACTCTCCGCCGTCGCCGGTTCGGCGGGCTCCGTACTGGGGATTTTCATGATGTTTTATATGGGATACGCGTCCGGCGCAGCTGTTCTGGCGGCGCAGTATTTCGGCGCGCGGAAAAAAGCCGCCCTGCGGGCGGCTGTACGGATCTCCTTTATTACATCGGCTGTCCTGGGACTGACCGGCATGCTTGTCTGCTTTGGTTTTGCCGCGCCCATCCTGACGGTGATGGGAACACCCGCGGATGTATACGGACACGCCCTGCAGTATCTGCGGATCGTCTCCCTGGGAATGGTCCCCAACGCGCTTTACAACATGGGCGCCGCCGCGCTGCGGGCCATCGGGGACGTCAGACGGCCTCTGGCAATTCTGATCATCACCTGCCTGTGCAATATCGGCATGGACCTCCTGCTGGTCGTCTTTCTGGGGATGGGCGCCCCGGGCGCGGCGCTCGCAACGATCCTTTGCCAGCTGCTCAGCGCGCTTCTTGTCCTGCGATGTCTGCGAAGAGCCGTTTTCCGGCAGGGCGCACTTCGTTCCGGATCCCCGAATGCCCCGGCTCCGCAGGCGGCTCCCGCGCAGGG
>JAUNJS010000173.1:5276-6946 GCA_030533125.1 Eubacteriales bacterium
TCGGGGCGGAGACCGGTTGAAAATACCCCTTCCCTCACGCGCCGCGTCCTCTCCATGGGACTGCCCCTCGGCCTTGCCGAGGTCATGTACACTTTCGCGAACGTCGTCCTGATGGCGGTTATCAACGGGTTCGGTACAGACACCACAGCCGCCTATGCCGCCTACGCCCGGATCGACGCCATCTTCTGGATGATCGTCGGCTCCTTCGGCATTTCCATCACGACTTTTGTCGGCCAGAACATCGGCGCGGGCCGGTGGGACCGCGTGATGCGCAGCATCCGCGACTGCGCGGTCATGATGTTTGTGCTCCTCGGAGGCGTCCTCGCCGTCCTCTACCTTTTCGCCGCGCCGCTCCAGAGCCTCTTCTGCAGAGATCCTGCTGTCGTCGCGGCCGGCGCGCGCATGATGCGCTTTCTCCTGCCTTTTTACTTTTTGTACATACCCGTCGAAATCATGTACAGCGCCCTGCGCGGTATGGGAGAATCCCTCATCCCGACGCTTCTGACTTTTTTCGGCGTCTGTCTCCTAAGATCCGCGTGGGGGATCTTTGCCGTGCCCCTGCACCGCACGGTGAACATGGTCCTCCTCGGATTCCCGGTCACATGGGCTGTCACCTCGGTCATGTTCGCCGTTTACTTCGCCCGGTATCTTCGGAAAAGACAGCAGGGAACTGTTTGAAAATAACCGGGGAAAGATGCATGGCTTTTTTACGAGTACAAGGAAAAAACGTATGGCGGTACTGAATCTTCGATTCATGGGCACCGCCCCGGCCCCGTACAGATCACTCCAGATTCAGCCGCCGGTCCAGAAGAACCCAGGTGATCAGACTGTAGATCAGGATCGTCACCAGCGCGACCAACGCAGCTGTTGTCTTTGAGAATACAGCGTCTCCCGTCAAAACGCGCTGCTGTGAAACCAGCACACCGGTCATTCCGATGTATATGCCGGCCTGTCCCAGGATCCCGGAAAGGATGCTTTTCACCACGTTAAAGCCGAAATACGCGATGACGCTGCCGAGAATCCGGTGTCCCGTCCACTGGTGCCCCACCGCGAGGGCCGCGTAGATCTGCATCAGCATAGCCGTAAATGACAGGGTTCCGATGCCGCACCAGGACAGGAACTCTCCCAGGTTTTCCCGGATAAAAGTCCAGTCAATATGCAGGGGCAGCTCCCGCAGTTTCTCCAGAATCTCTCCGACGGGCGCGGCGCTCACGCCCATGATCAGGACAATGCAGATTGCCGCGACGCCGCCCAAAAGGGTCCAGATCAGCGATCCGAGCACCTTGGACAGGATGAGTTCATGCGTGCCCACAGGAAGGGAAAACATCAGATATCCTTCATTTCCCAGCAGGTTATGGTAAAACCTCTGCACACACAGGACGCCGGTCATGACCATCGTCGCAACGACAAGGATGGAAAAGATCATGACAATGGTCACCCCGATCCAGTTTGTAAACATGTTCTCAGACAGAAAGCGGATTCCCAGCCCGATGACCAGGGCCATCCCCATTGTTGCCGCGTACAGCGGCAGAATGATCCGTCCGAAAGCTTTCATTTCATATCCAAGCAATTTTATCAGCATTTCGCACCTCTTTATCAAAAGACATCAGCATCTGTCATGTCATCAATATCTGCCGGGTCATCGTCAAATCATCAGCAAATCATCAATA
>JAUNJS010000536.1 GCA_030533125.1 Eubacteriales bacterium
TGTAAAGCCCAGCGGCAGCGCGTACTGATTCTCATAAAAGGAAAAGCGGGCTAAAGGAAACGAATCCCCTTCCTCCTCTATTTCTTTTTCCGAAAAAGACGCCCTGTTGTCATATTTGAGTCCCTCCATCTTCACGTATCCGAATGGGAGCAGGGACCCGTCGCTCCTCTTGTAATACTTCACCCCCGCGATCTCATCGAGCATCGTCCTGTTGTCCAGGTTGTCATACAGGTCTACAAGCCCGTTGGGCTGCCCTGTCTCCGTATAAAACTGCTCGATCCTGCTGTCGGAAAGACTCCAGAAATACTGCGTGTTTGATACATCATGCAGAACGGAATAGTTATTTAAAAGATCGCGTGCGGAATACCGGTAAAATGTGCCGCCTGTCACAGGTCCGATCATCGTGCGCATGCCCGCGGCATCGGAGGCGGCGTTTCCCGCGATATACAGATCCGATGAATAATTCCTGATATCGCTGTGGCTGAAACTGACCCCCCTTTCATAACACTCATATCCGTGAATTCCCGCGGTCAGGAGCGCCGCGCACACCGGAACACAGGCGCGGACCAGTCTCTTCACCTGTTTTTTCCGGGATCCGCCTTTTCTCCGCCTGCGGACTGCCGGTCCCGCAAGGCGAATGAGCAATGCCGCGGCAGCCGCAAGAAGAAGCTCCTGCATGGTTTCGGCCGGAGCCCCCGCCTGCCGGCATATGATCGCGTAAACGCCCAGACAAATATACAGCACTGCCATCCGCCCGACAGGAAACACCGCGATCTCCGGAAGCGCGGCGACTGTAATGAAGGCGCAGAGCAGCGTAAATGCCCACCCCCAGCGATTGGCGGGATACGTGAAACCATTCATAACCACGCCCGCCGCGGGAAACAGGGTCATCGCCAGCATGACAAGCCACGCCGCTTTCAGGTCAGAATGCCTGCCTTTCCGCCCCAGAAACAGCGCTAGAACTCCCAGAAGGCCTGCCGCACCGAAGCCCATGCAGGTCCAGTTCTCCAGCGTTATTTTCGTTCCGTAGGAAATGAAAGCTTCCGCAAAACCGGTATAATATTCCTTCTGATAAAAAAAAGGATTCGCCACACCGCCGGAAGAACGGGGATCGCCCAGAAACCGGAGGATGACGGGAAGGAACAGGCACATTCCCATCGCGGTGCCGAGGAGCCCCCGGGATATAAAATGCAGGGTCAGCCGGCCGATCTGCTTCCACGCCTCTGTCAGGCTGCGCGGATTCCGCCTGCCTGCTCTTTCCGTCCGCCTCCCGTCCTTATTTTTCCGATTGTTGTTATAATCGTTGTGATCGTTCTGAACGTTTTGAAAGAGGACCGGAAAAAGAAAGAGCCTCAGTGTGCGCCAGACAGTATACATGACTGTCAGAAGCACGAGCATATAAAAGAAATAAAAATTACTGATACATGACAGAAATACAGCTGCGGAAAACCGCCTTCCGCCTTCTCCCCGCAGAATACATTCCGCCCCGATGAGCAGGAGCGGGAACCAGATCAGGGCATTCAGGAAATAGGGATGTCTTATCCCGAACAGCGTATAGTTTCCAAACAGATATACGACTGCCCCGCACAGATTTCCCGCGATTTTCCGGTACCCCATTTTGCAGCAATACCTGTCAAAGCAGATCCCCGCGACATACAGGCGCAGGATTATCATCGCGTCATGGAACCACAGCATGTATTTCTGCGGCACAAACACTGCGGGAAGGCTGAACGGATCCCCGATTACATAATACTGGAGTGTCGTGAGAAGATCCGCCCCGTACCCTATGTGCAGATTAAATGTCGGGAAAGACGGTTTTCCGCGCAGGATACTGCGCAGAATCGAGCGTCCCCACCTCGCGTAATAACACAGCGCTACATAGTGCTGCGTAAGTCCGTCCTGCTTCCATACCATACGCTTTCCGTTTTCCGGAAAATAGCGGAAAGCAAGCCATGAAGCAGCTGCAAACACAACTGTGTAGTACAGAAGAAACTTCGCTTCTCTGTTTAATCCGGCTTCCCGGACGCCCTGCGCCTGTTTCCTGCGCACTTTCATTTCCCGTGCCACCACATTCCGCCTCGTCTTCCGTTTCCGGATCCGTCTGCCCTGCCCCGGATGACCTCTCCGGCTTTACTCCTCATCGCGTAATCCCCGCAGCTTCACTTCCTGTCCCGGAACACGTACTCCTCATCGCGCAATCTCCGCAGCTTCACTTCCTGTCCCGAAAC
>JAUNJS010000174.1 GCA_030533125.1 Eubacteriales bacterium
CAAAAGCGCGGAGCAATCCGAAGAGCTTTTACTCCCCGGTGGAGGCAGTCACGCTGCCATGGCAGTATACTGTCTTCTTTACGCAAAAAGAAACAATTTTATTCTATAGATTTTGGAGGTTTTCAGACATGAGCAGCACTTCGAAAGCACGGCAGCGGGTTTTGTCTCTGCTCGACACAAACAGTTTCGTGGAGATCGGCGCGCTGGTCAGGGCCAGGGCGACCAATTTTAATATGACAGCCGCCAGGGAGGCTTCTGACGGTGTTATTACCGGATATGGACTGATTGACGGACGGCTGGTCTATGTTTACAGCCAGGACGCGGAGGTGCTCGGCGGCAGTATCGGCGAGATGCACGCGAGAAAGATCGCGGCCCTGTACGGCATGGCGATCCGCACCGGCGCCCCTGTAATCGGCATGGTCGATTCCGCCGGCATCCGTCTCCAGGAAGGTGTGGACGCGCTGGACGCGTTCGGCATGATCTATGCGCAGCAGGCGAAAGCTTCCGGGGTCATTCCGCAGATCTGCGCGGTCTTCGGCCGCTGCGGCGGCGGACTGTCCCTGACGGCTGCCATGTCGGACTTCACCCTGATGGAAAAGGACGCCCATCTTTTTGTCAACGCGCCGAACGCGGTCGCGGGCAACCAGGAAAAGGACAACGACACTTCGGCGGCGGCGTATAAAGCGGCGGCCGGGGACGTCGATTTTGTCGGCAGTGAAGAGGAGATACTCGGACAGATCCGCTATCTCTTCCGTATTCTTCCCTCCAACAATGAAGACGAGACAGAGGGAGAGTGCGCGGATTCCCTGAACCGCGCCTGCCCTTCGGCGGGATCCCTGATCGAGGATCCCCGCGCGGCGATGTGCGAGATCGCCGACGACGGCCTGTTTTTCGAAAAGAAGAAAGACCACGCGAAGGATATGTTCACCGCGCTGGCGCGCATGGGCGGCACCACGGTCGGATTCATCGCCAACCGGTGCGCGGCTCTCGGGGCGGACGGGAAGAAGGCGGAGGCCTTTTCCCGCACGCTGACGGCCGCGGGCTGCAAAAAGGCCTCCCAGTTCGTGCGCTTCTGCGACGCGTTTGAAATCCCGATTGTTTCCATGACCAACGTCACCGGGTTTTCGTCCGCAAAAGAAGATGAAAACGCGGTTGCCGCCGCGGCGGCGGACCTCACTTTCGCCTTCGCCGGCGCCACTGTGCCCAGAATCAATGTGATCACTGGCCGCGCGGGCGGCAGCGCCTATGCCGTGATGAACAGCAAGACCCTCGGGGCGGATCTGACGATTGCCTACGCGAATGCCTCTGTCGGCATGATGGAAGGAAAAATCGCCGCCAGGATTCTCTGCGCCGGCACGCCGGAGGAAATCGCGAAAACCGCAAAGGAATATGACGCCCTCCAGAACAGTATAGAGGCGGCCGCTTCCCGCGGGAGCATCGACCAGGTCATTGCCCCGGAGGACGTCCGCAAATATCTGATCGGCGCTGTGGAGGTGCTGTATTCCAAGAGAGAACTGCTTCCCGCCAGGAAGCACGCGTCCCTCTAAAGACAAAGGAGGGAAGAATGAGAAATAGACTGAAAAGCCTGCTTGCGGCTTTTGCCTGTATTCTGGCGCTGACAGCCTGCGGCGGCAGTCAGCCGGAGGAGGTCTCCGGGGAAACCAGAACCAGACTCCTGAGCATGACCGAGACCACGGCGCAGCTGATGGATACCGTCGTGACAGCGGGCGCGATCGAAGAGCAGAAAAGCAGGAAGGTCATCTACGACGCCCTGCTTGGCTGGGAGAGTGTCAAAGAGGAAATCGGCGCTGTTGATTTTTCGTCGGACGCGGACGGAAACGGTGTCGCGGACTGCTTTTCGGAAAAATCGGTCGTAACGGACGAAGAAGGAAACTATATCGTCACCGTGGGCGTCACCGGCGACCGGAAAAGCGCGGATCTTGTGATCACCTATGACAAGGATATCACGGATTATATGAGCATTACGACCAACGTCGAATACTCTTTCCAGGAGCTTATCGAGCAGGCCGGGACGAATACCCTCCTCGGCATGGGAACGACTTTCGCTGTCCTGATCCTGCTGAGTGTGATTATTGCCATCTTCGGCGCGATCCTGACCTCCGGCACAAAAAGCAGGGCTTCCAGAAAACTGCAGGCGGAAAAGAAAGAAGAGGATCAGAAAGGGACCGGGAATGCTTCCGGAGAGGCTTCCGGCGCGAAGCAGGCTCCCGCTCCGGAGACCGCGCAGGAGGGCTCCGCAGCCGGGGATGACGACGGCGCGCTGATTGCCGTGATCTCGGCCGCCGTAGCGGCCTGCCTTGAGGAGGAGTCGGCAGCGGCAGGCTCCGCGAATCCGGCGGCTCCCGAGGCGCCCATGGATCCCGGCGAATTCGTCGCCCGGAAGATCCGGCGAATCGGCAGAAGATAAAGAGCTGTCACTTAATAACTCAGGAAAACCGGCAGAATACAAAAAGGCCGGCGGAATACAAAAAAACGTCAAAGACAGAATAAACCGGCAGAAAGTAAAGAAGACCGGCAGAATACAAAATGCCGGCAGAATACAAAAAGGCAGGCAGAAGAAAATCGAAGAACCGGGAAATACGGTACCAGACAGGGTCAAAGAAGGCTGTCCGCGCAAAAGCGGGCGGCCTTTTGACATTTTCTGCTATCTAAATCCGACGGAATCTGGTATGATAGAAATAGCGTTTTTCAAAATAACCATGACGTACACACCTGGTCAGACATCGAAAGCGGATTGATCAACAGAGGTGATTTTACCAATATGAAGCGATTAAATGTTGTCAGTACAATCACGGACATAGAAAGGCCGTTTGAGGAAATATCGGGATTCAAGGTCAGGCCGGGCAACTGTCTGCTGAACGGGGCGACCAGGCTGACCGGCGGTGTGAATTTTACCATTTATTCTCAGAACGCGACATCCTGTGAACTGCTTCTGTTTCGCCGAAAGGCGGATGTGCCGTATGCCATCATCCGCATTCCGGAGCGCTACAGGACCGGCGGAATCTATTCCATTTTTGTCTATCAGCTCAATATTGAGGAGTTTGAATACTGCTATCGCATGGGCGGCCCCTACGATCCGTCGAAGGGCCTTCTTTTTGACCGCAAAAAGCTGATTCTCGATCCGTACGCGAAGGCTGTCACCGGGCAGCGCGCCTGGGGCGCGGCCAAGCCCTCCGGGGCCTATCACGCGCGCGTGGTCAAGGACAATTATGTCTGGAAAAAGGCGGATTTTCCGCACACAAAGATGGAGGATACGATTATTTATGAGCTCCATGTGCGCGGTTTTACGCGGCACAGATCCTCCGGCGTGCGCTATCCGGGCACCTTTGCGGGCATCATAGAAAAAATACCGCACCTCAAGAGCCTCGGCATCACGGCCGTGGAGCTGATGCCGGTCTTCGAATTTGACGAGACCATCAACGCGCGGACGTACAACGGCAAGCGGCTCCTCGAGTACTGGGGCTACAACACGGTGGCGTTTTTCGCGCCGAATACAGCCTATACGGCTTCAATCGAGTACAACGAGGAGGGTACGGAGCTCAAGACGCTGATCCAGATTCTGAAGGAAAACAAGATCGAGGTGTATCTCGACGTCGTTTTCAATCACACCGCGGAGGGAGACAAGACCGGCCCGTTCATGTGCTTCAAGGGCATCGATAACAGCGTATACTATATGCTGACTCCCGGCGGCGAATACTACAACTTCAGCGGGTGCGGAAACACGTTTAACTGCAACCACCCGGCTGTGGTCCGCTATATTGTCGACTGTCTCCGCTACTGGACGACGCAGTATCATGTTGATGGATTCCGATTTGACCTCGCGAGCATCCTGGGGCGCAACAAAAAGGGAGTTCCGGTCGGAGACCCGCCGCTTCTGCGCGCGATTTCCGAGGATCCGATCCTTTCGGAGGTCAAACTGATCGCGGAGCCGTGGGACGCGGGCGGCATGTACCAGGTCGGCACTTTCCCCGCCTACGGGCGGTGGGCGGAATGGAACGGGCGGTACCGGGACGCGCTGCGGGATTATCTCAAGGGCAACTACTGGAACGCGGAGGAAACAGCAGCCAGGATCATGGGTTCCCAGGATCTGTACAGCAAAGGGTATAACGGCTTCCGGTCTTGCATCAATTTCATTACCTGCCACGACGGATTCACGCTGTACGACCTCTTCTCCTACAACCATAAACACAATGAGGCGAACGGGTGGAATAACGCGGACGGCGCCAATGACAACCGCAGCTGGAACTGCGGCGTCGAGGGGCCCACGGATGATCCGATCATCCGCCGCCTTCGCTATAAAATGATGAGAAATGCCATTACAGTGCTGATGTGCAGCCGCGGCACGCCGATGATCCTCGCCGGGGACGAATTCGGGAATACCCAGCACGGCAATAACAACAGCTATTGTCAGGATAACGATGTCTCCTGGCTCAACTGGGAATTCCTGCACATGAACCGGGATTATTTCCGCTTCTTTAAAAATGTGATCTCGTTCCGGAAAAAGCACCCGGTGATCAGCCGCCCCCTGCAGCCTGCTGCCTGCGGGCTGCCGGATGCCGCTGCCTGCGGGGCGAACCCTGACGACCATGTGATCGGCCGCTCGAACAAAGTTCTCGGAGTCCTGTTCGCGGGGCGGGAAGAGGGAGCCGCGGGAGACGACGTGGTATATATGGCGATCAACGCGTACTGGGAACCGGTGGAAATCCGTCTGCCGGCGCTTCGGGCCGGGCTCTCCTGGGGCATAAACATCAATACTGACGCGGACGACAATGTCTTTTATAACAAACAGGCGGTCTTTCTGAAAAGTCCCCTGTTCCTGCTCAAAGAGCGGAGCGTAGCCGTTTTTACACTGTATCACCAGTAGGAAGGAGAACAGAATGGGAGCTGCCAGAATTCTGATCGTGGATGATGAACAGCGCATGCGCAAGCTTGTGCGGGACTATATGGTGCGCGAGGGCTACAGCGTGCTGGAAGCTGCGGACGGGCAGCATGCACTGGAGCTGTTTCAGAATGAAAGCAATATTTCTCTGGTCATTCTCGATGTGATGATGCCCCGGATGGATGGCTGGCAGGTCTGCGCGGAGATCAGAAAGACGTCGAAGGTGCCGATTATTATGCTCACGGCCAAAAGCGATGAGCGGGACGAACTGCGCGGCTTTGACCTTGGCGTGGACGAATACGTGACCAAGCCCTTCAGCCCGCGGACCCTGGCGGCCCGCGTCAGCGCGATTCTCCGGCGCACCATGGGCACGGCGGCGGAAAAACATCTGGAGGCCGGCGGCATCGAGATGGACAAGGCGGCCCACATCGTGACCATCGACGGCGAGCCCGTGGAGCTGAGCTTCAAGGAATTCGAACTCCTGCAGTATTTTATGGAAAACAACGGGATCGCGCTCTCGCGGGAACGGATTCTCAACAGCGTCTGGAACTATGATTATTACGGCGACGCGCGCACGATCGATACCCATGTCAAAAAACTGCGCTCAAAACTCGGGGACAAGGCGTCGCTGATCAAGACAGTCTGGGGAATCGGATATAAGTTTGAAACATAAGGAGCGGTTTTGAAGAAAAAAGCCGGAGCAGGGCGGCAGCAGGGCGTGAAAATCCCGGTACGGGCATTGTTCGGGATCCTCTTTTTCCTGATGATGATCGGGACGATTGTGCTGATCTGCCTTCTGAACACCATTTTTCTGGAGAAGTATTATATCGACTACCGGAAAAACGCGCTGGTACGTGTCTATCATGAGCTGCAGAGCGCTTCCGTGCAGGATCTTCTGGGGACGGACGATTTTGACCGGTCGCTGCACAGCGCGCTTCGAAGCACCAATACGAACCTTCTGGTCATGGATTCCGGCACCAGGACGGTCAAAGCCTGGTCGGCGGATGAATCCGTGATGGAGGAGCGCCTCTACGCGAATATTTTCTCCCTCACACCGAAAGAGGGGGAAGACAGCGCGAAATCCCCTTATCTGATCACACAAATCCTGAAAGAAGAACAGTCTTACACAATTCAGATCGTACTGGACCGGCGTACGGGGGCCAGGAGCATGGAAATGTGGGGGCCGCTCGGGGAAAACTGCTTTTTCCTTCTGCGCTCCCCGCTGGAGGATATCCGCAGCAGCGCGGCGGTCGCGAACCGGTTTTTCGCGTATACCGGCGTAGTTGTCGCCATTGCCGGCGCGGCGCTGGCCTGGTGGCTCTCCAGGCGGATCACGGAGCCGATCCGCCAGCTCACGGACATCTCCGTCCGGATGAAGGAGCTCGATTTCAGCGCCAAGTATGAGGGCGGGAACCACTCTGAGCTGGACATTCTCGGGCGGAATATGAATGAGTTGTCCCAGAAGCTGGAAGAGACGATCTCGGCCCTGCGCACGGCAAACAATGACCTGCAGAGGGACCTGGACCGCAGGAACCGGCAGGAAGAGATGCGCCAGGATTTCCTCTCCAATGTCACGCATGAGCTCAAGACCCCGATTGCCCTGATCCGGGGATATGCAGAGGGGCTGCAGGACGGCATCGCGGAGGATCCGGAGAGCCGTGCCTTTTATCTGGACACGATCGTGGATGAGTCGGATAAGATGAACACGATTGTCCAGAAGGTCCTGATGCTGAATTCGCTGGAATTCGGAGACGGCAGCGTCTCCATGGAGCGGTTTGACCTCGTCGGCATGATCCGCAACTACCTGGGGAGCGCGGCGATTCTCGCGCAACAGGAGGGGATCACGCTTCTTTTCGAGCAGAAGGATCCGCTCTATGCCTGGGGTGATCCCTTCCTGATTCAGGAAGTATTCCAGAATTATTACAGCAACGCGGTCCACTATGTCGAGGCCGTGCCCGCGCGGGAGAAAGACCCCCCCGGGGAGGCTGTGCCCGCGCAGGCAGAGGAATTGCTCCGGGAGGAGAATTCCGCCCGGA
>JAUNJS010000537.1 GCA_030533125.1 Eubacteriales bacterium
ATGAAGCCTGGGCGAGGCATGATCTGGAGAGGGCAAAGGCCAAAGCGGGTGGCCAGGCGTGAGCAACACTTTCGTGACGACGATCCGCTTCAATCTTGACAGGGGAGAGGATCGCCGGGCGCTGGAGTATCTGCAAGGCGAAGGCCGGAACCAGCACGGCTCCTACACGCAGGCGATCATTGCGGCGGTGAACGGGTGTTGTGGCAAGCAGACAGGGCAGCCCACAGTCGAAGCCGATCCAGAGCGGGCAAAAGAAGAGGCGTTCCTGAGAAGGGTCGAGGAGACGGTTCGTCGGGCAATCGAGGAATCGCAGATCGGCAGCATGGCGTCACTAATGCGGCTCTTTCAGATGGCTCCCGCCGCCACGGTTTCAGCGGCAGCAGCCACACAGCCAGAACCTCCTGTGGAGGAAGAACCGGAAGAGGACTGGAGCAGCGCGGACGACTTCATGAGCGGATTCTAACCAAACGCCGGGGACGATGTTGCGGCATCGTCCCCGGTTCGTCCTTTTTGGGATCAGGCGTAGATCAGATCGCGGAGCACGGTTTCTTCCGCCATCGCGGTCAGGTTGTTCATGTGGCCGACATAGGCAAGGAAGTCTTCGTCTCTGTCTGGCGCGGGATGCTGCTTGAGCAACCGCTTGACCGTCAGATCCACCTGAGCTTGCGCGGAGTCGTTGATCTCCAACAAGTGCTTTGTCAGGGTGCCCTCTACGAACATGCCCCAGTACATGGCTTCACGATGCTCCCGAAGATAGCGCCGACGCATCCGACCATACTTTCCGATATCCACCTGATCCGCCGGATCGAGCGCAAGATTGGGGTAGAGATAGTCGCCTTTGCGAGTGTAGGTGATTTCCATGAGCTTCCCTCCTTTGGTGTTACGCTTTAGCGTGGTAAAGCGATTATAGTGATGTGAACGCCAAATGTCAAGAGGGAATTTTAGATGAAAACGGCCAAGTGTTATTTCAGAACGCTGTCAGGAAACAGGGAACCTTTAATCAAGTCTGATGGGTCAATATCAAGTGCATCTGCGATATTGAAAAACACATCCAAAGAAAAAGCTCTGACCATATTCGGCGCTTCAATGGCACTCAGGTGTGAACGACTAATGTTTGCTTTTTCAGCAAGCTGTTCCTGAGACATGCCGCGTATTTTTCTCAATGAGGAGATAACGATTCCGAGTTGTATGAATCGATCTCTGTTTTTGAAGCTTGCTTCTTCTCTGCTCATGGTCATGCCGCCTTTCAGGATTATTATATGGGGCCAAGCATGACAATACAGCATCATTAAAAATGCACTTGACTAATATATAAAGCAAATAATAGAATGTTAGAGGAAATGCTATTCAAAAAGAACGATTGCTTTAGACGAAATATGAGTATATGTTTTTTCATCGGACACCGGGATATTCCACCATCAATCCTTCCCAAATTGCAGGAGGCGGTGGAGCGACACATCACCGAATACTGCGTCACAGAATTCGTTGTCGGGCGATATGGCAGCTTTGACGTGCTCGCCGCTCAGACCGTCAGAGAAGCAAAACAGCGTCATCCCGAAATCAGGCTGACGCTGCTGCTGCCATACTACGATCCCACCAAACCGTTGGAACTGCCTGCCGGATTTGACGGTTCTCTCTATCCTGATGGGCTGGAGCGTATCCCAAGACGTGTCGCTATCATCCATGCCAATCAATACATGATTCGCCATAGCAATTACCTGATTGCCTACGATGTCGGCAGGATCGGCAATACGCGAAAACTGGTGGAATATGCCCGACACAGGGAGGACAAGGGACTGATCCATGTGGAGAACGTGGCGGGCGTGTAGTATCACGTTGATACTGCTTTTAGTATGAATCTCAAAAGGAGTAGTACTACACGTTCATGCAGGCCAGCCGCAGTAGTATCATAGTCGCCCTTGAGTAGTACTGCTGAAGTATCACTTTTACTACTACCTTCCTGGCAAGGAACAAGACAGATTCAAACCGGGAAAAGGGATGAAAAAGATGGTTGTCACGCTATTCCAGTCATTCAAAGGCGATTCCATTGCCCTTTGGAGGTCTGTATAGCGTGACAACCTTCCGTTTTTGCGAAAGCAAGTTTCTCCGCGTAAAACAAAAATTGCCCCACGGCATTTTTGTTCGCGGAAACTTGCTGGGCGGTTTCTAGCCCAGTGCAAGATACGCCACGTTAAACATATTGCCTCGGCAATCTGTTCAAG
>JAUNJS010000538.1 GCA_030533125.1 Eubacteriales bacterium
TTATACACCTGTCAGCATCGAAACTCTACAAAATACTAATCGTTGCGGAAGAACCGAATAATTCCTGACAGGTCCTTATTGATCGGGCAGTTCCTCCATAGGGATTTTTCTCGAAAGAGAGCTGTTTCTGTAGGCTGTCTCTCCGGTCACCTCCCGGATGACCTGAATATTTTCGGGCAGGCGGATTTCCTGCTCCTCGTTGTACAGCTCCACTTCAAGGATCGCCCGATCCTCCCAGAAAGGATAGACATCAATCTCAAAATACTGGCTGTCCCAGGTCAGGCAGTAGCGGGCTTTGCGGATCGGGCGTCTGTCATTGTCGGCATACATCAGTCTCGCCAGGTATTCTTCATAGGACAGGCGCTGCTCGATTTCGATGCGTTTCGCGCCCCCTGCCTCTTTCTTTTTCGTCTCATAATAGACAAAATGTCCGTTCGAGCCGCGCTGACGCACCCGCACCTCTTCATTTTCCTGGGAGTACAGATATGTCTGCAGTATTTCAACGCGCTCGCAGTTCTCCTGCTGTTCCAGCCAGTTCAGATCCGGGTACCGGATCAGGAATTTACGCTCGATTTCCATCGGTTCCGGCTCTCCGAGGAAGGACAGGATCTCCGTGACCACCCGGTGGAGTTTCTCTTCGAACGGCGTGGAGTTATCGATGATCCTGAGGTGCGGATGCCCCGTCCAGGCTGCGATGAGTTTTTCATCAATATGGACAGCTTCCTCCACGGTCTCTCTTCTGGCCTGGTTGTTGGCCGTTGTATAGGCTTCCACCGCGCCGTTCGCCGCGGTGACGAGATGGAATACCGCGTCATAAGTGTCGCGCAGCTCCACTTCATTGCGGCCGATCCCGCGCAAAACGGTGGAAAATTCCAGATCATCCATGTACGCCCTGTTGTCGATCGCGCCGCGGTCACAGATAATCAGAATTCTGTTCTCCTTCATGTACTGCGCGGCCTGCTCAAAAATACGCTCCTTCTCCAGCTGCAGCCGCATCTGGTATTGCTGATAGCGCAGGTTCGTGTCACAGGTCCAGGGCGCTACACCGCCGGTGATAAGCTCAGTAGCTGTCTCCGGTACAATGAGGACGCAGTACCCCCTCTTCGACAGTTCATTTTTGATCCAGCTGAGCGCAGTCGTCTTGCCCGCGCAGGGGCCTCCCGTCAGCACAATTTTCGAGATTTTTTTACCGCCCGGTACCTCTTTGGCTGCCATCAGTTCGTCCAGGGACATGTGGAATACCTCCGCAAGTTTTCGCATAGTCTGTGTTGTCGGCTTCGCCGTTCCGTTTTCCCAGCGCGAAACCGCCTTGTCCGTCACGCCCAGCATCCCCGCCAGCCCTCTCTGTGTGAGCTTCGCCTGACGCCTGAGCGTGGTGATCTTTTCTCCGAAGCTGTAATCCCTCTTCTTCTTTCTTCCTTGTTTCGCGTCCATCCCGCCCGCCTGTTCTCCCGGCTTTACTGCCCGGCTTTATTCCGCCGGCGCTCCGAAGGGGACCGTTTTCCATCCCGCCCGCCTGTTCTCCCGGCTTTACTGCCCGGCTTTATTCCGCCGGCGCTCCGAAAGGGCTGTGCGCTGCCGCATACCGGCTGATCACGCCGCACAACGGAAGGCTTGCCAACAGTACAGCAGCGTCCGCCACAAACGCGTAACTGTTTTTCAGCACCCTTACCCCAAAAGGCTGCGCGTACAAAATGCTCTCTGTGATAGACTTTACGCCAAGAATTCCTCCGGCGCAAGCAATAATCACAGCAATTGCGCAGATCATGTACCTGACCGCCCGGCTGCGCGCTCTGCGGGACACCGCAAAAGCGGCTCCGAGCAGAAGCCCGATCAATACATTTCCAGCCGCCCATCCGGGCATTCCGCGAAGCCCTCCCGTCAGCACACAGTACAGAATGACACCCAGGGTTCCCACCGCGGCTCCGCTCAGGCCCCCCGCCGTACTGCAGTAGACTGCCATCACAATATAACCGATACAAAGATAATAGTTCTCAAAAACAGGGACCTGCAGACACATTGTAAAAACGACAAACAGGGCAATTCCGATTCCTGTGAAGCTGATCCATCGGGTTGTTTTCATCCCGGTTCCTCCTCGTCTTCTTTCATTAATAATACACTGTGGAAATAATACACTAAGGACCTGTCACCTGATAACCTTTAGTTCCCTACTGCTTTTTATAAGCACGTGTTAAATGAGTTATCATTGTTGC
>JAUNJS010000539.1 GCA_030533125.1 Eubacteriales bacterium
GGATGACCAATGCGTTATTCCATATCCCGTTTCGCCTTCCGGGATGGTCAAGGTGTTATTCCATGTCCTGCTTTGCTGTTTCACGTTTCGGTCCCCCGCGCCAGCAGTTCCTCCGGGGCGGTATAGCGCGAATCCCCGGTCAGTCGGTACAGCCTCTCCCGGATCTCTTTTTCATATCCGTTTTCCGAGGGTTCGTACAGGCGGACGCCCCGGACGGACTCCGGAAGGTACGGCTGGCCGCTGTAATGCTCCTCGTACAGGTGCGCGTACTGGTAGCCGATTCCCCTTCCGAGCTTCGAGGCGCCCCCGTAATGGCTGTCCCGCAGATATGCCGGAACCGGCAGGTTTCCTGTCTTCTTTACGAGCTCCCCGGCCGCGCCGATGGCCTCGACCGCGGCGTTGCTCTTGGGCGCGCAGGCCACATAGGCGGCCGCCTGGGAGAGGATGATCTTCGATTCCGGCATGCCGATCCGCTCACAGGCCAGCGAGCACGAGACGGCGACCTGAATCGCCTGCGGATCCGCGTTTCCCACATCCTCGGACGCACAGATCATGATCCTGCGGGCAATGAACTTCGGATCCTCCCCCGCTTCCAGCATCCTCGCCAGATAATAGACGGCCGCGTCGGGATCCGAGCCACGCATACTCTTGATAAACGCGGAGATGACATCATAGTGGTTGTCCCCGCCCTTGTCATAGCGCGGCGCGCGGCGCTGGATGCACTCCTGCGCGATTTCCAGCGTGAGGTGGATCTTCCCGTCCCCGGAGGGCTCCGTCGTCAAAACGCCCAGCTCCACCGCGGAGAGGGCCCGCCGGGCATCTCCCCCGGCGACGTCCGCGAGAAAAGCGGCCGCGTCGTCGTCGATCACGGCATTGTACATGCCCATTCCTTTTTCGCTGTCGTACACCGCGCGCAGGATCAGCGCCCGGATGTCCTGTTCCGACAGAGGTTTCAGCTCAAAAACCGTGGAACGCGATATCAATGCTCCGTTCACTTCAAAATAAGGATTTTCCGTTGTCGCCCCGATCAGCGTCACCGTTCCGTCCTCGACAAAAGGCAGCAGGTAATCCTGCTGCGACTTGTTGAACCGGTGAATCTCGTCGATAAACAGGATCGTCTTTTTCCCGTACATCCCCATGCGGTCCTGCGCGGCCCGCACAGCCATCTCCATATCCTTTTTCCCGGAGGTCGTCGCGTTGAGCTGCACAAACTCGGCGCTGGTCGTGTTCGCGATGACCTTCGCCAATGTCGTCTTGCCGGTCCCCGGCGGTCCGTAAAAAATCAACGATCCCAGCTTGTCCGCCTGGATCGCCCTTCTCAGAAGCCTTCCCTTCCCGATAATATGCTCCTGTCCGACGACCTCGTCCAGTGTCGCCGGGCGGATGCGCGCCGCCAGCGGAGATTCCGTCTGCTGCTGCTCCTGCCGCATGTATTCAAACAGATCCATGCACGATCCCCTTACTCCTTTTTTGATCCCTTTTATCCTGTTCCGGCCCGGGTTTCGATTGTATCATGCCTTTGCTGCACTCCCGTTTCCGGGGTGTCGTATCATCCGTAGAATCTCCGGAATTCGCGGATCCCGGCTGTCACGATGCCAAAAAGCCTTCCCAAAAGCAGCGCCTGAGACGCGGCTTCTAAACAAAAATGCGGAAATGAATATACAACTAAAAAAATAATAACAAAATGAAAATATACGGTCAATGGACAACTGACGGCAGCGCAGTATATGCGCGACAGCGTGTTGGAATTTCCGCGCGCAGTGTTACGACATTGCGAAGCAATGTTTTCAACTCCTCGATCGGGCGTGAACAGCAAGGCTCTCGTAGAACCAGTTTCCCCTGCGCAGCCCCTTCGGATAGTGGTTTTTCACCCCGTTTCCGCCTGTCTTTCCCCAGCCCGCGGAACAGCCGTCGATCAACACCAGGGTCCACCCTTTTCCGGTCTGCGGATCCGCCGCAAGAGCCTCCCCGCGAAGCCAGGCGTAGGCTTCCGGGCTTTGTCCGCGGATCCGGACACTTCGGAGGACCTCCTCCCCGCGCAGGGCCATTGCCAGCGCGTGTGCCGGCTCAAAGCGCCCCCGGACCAGCGTGCCCAGATGCAGGCCGGGACGGAGTACCCGCAGACCGTCCATGGAAAAAGTCCCCGCAGGCACCGGCAGGGCATACAGGGCGTCCCCGAAAACGATCAGGTTCTCCTCCCGGATCAGC
>JAUNJS010000175.1:0-2631 GCA_030533125.1 Eubacteriales bacterium
CCAAAGTGTGGTATACACAGCAGAATTTGAGGATAAAGTGTCAAATTCTCAAGCATCTTTCTGTTATAATAGTCACAAACACAGGAGGAATTCCGATGGAACTTTATGAAAAAGCGCTCACTTTATGGAAAAACAGACAAATCAGGACGGAGGCCGGGCTTGCGGAAGCACTCAGCGCGCAGAGCATCCTGTTTGCTTATCATTCCGGCAATCTGGAAAATGAGAAAATTACCTATCACGACACGCGGGAAATCTTTGATCATGACGGTGTCACATCTTATACCGGAGATCTGCGGACGCTGTTTGAAATCCGAAATGCTAAAGATGCCGCAGAACTGTTGCTGCAGGCTTTTGGGGAGAAGAGGCAGCTGGATGAACGGCTTGTCAAAGAATTTCATAAGTGTCTCACAAAGAACACTTATGACACCCGCCGGTATCAGCTCGGGGAACGCCCCGGGGAGTATAAGCGCCATGACTATGTGACCGGAAGATATGAGATTGGTGCTTCGCCGGAGGATGTTTCCAAAGAGATGCAGGAGCTTCTTGAAGAGCTCCATGATATTCCGGAGAACAGGATTCTCCGAGCGGCAGCATACTATCATGCGAAATTTGAGAATATTCATCCTTTCGCAGACGGGAATGGCAGGACGGGAAGGCTGACCATGAATTACTTCCTGATTATGAATGGCCACCCGCCCATCACGATTCATCAGGAGGACAGAAAAGCATACTATACAGCGCTGGAAACATGGGATGCGCGGCAGGAACTGCTCCTTCTCGAGGCTTTTCTCAGGGAACAGACGGCAAAGACGTGGGAAAAACAGATTGTCCGCAGTAAATGGAATTAAGTCATCCAGGGGCGGTAACTTAAGGGGGCGGTTTTCCGTCCCCTATTTTATATGGAAACAACTTTAAACCATACTGCCTGATCTGGCGCGGTATGGGATCAAGGGTCCCAAAAGAACCAAAATGCCATTGATGATGATCAAAAAGGTCGGAAGATGGATCATCCGGAAAGGAGCAGGATGAAAAAGAAAATCTGTATGAGAGCAGCAGCTCTGGTATTGTCTCTGGCACTGCTGTGCGGATGCGGAATCTCTGCGGGAGCACAGGAGAAGGCAGCAGCGACAGCCGAAGAAAAAGCAGCTTCCGGAGAGCAGGAGGCTGCTTCTGCCGGAATTCAGGAAACAGTTCCGGCCGGAGAGAAGGATATAACGACTGGAGCCACGGAAGAAACAGCTGTCGGAACACAGGAAGAAACAGCTGTCGGAACGCAGGGAAATACCTCTGCAGCCGAGGAGCTTTCCGCTGAGAAAATCGAGAATAACGGAGGTTATTTTGTCCGTGTCGGAAATAAGGTTTATTTCCGGAAATACGGGCAGCAGGCAGTGGAAAACAGCGCGCTCTTCGGAAACTTCCTGGAATATAGTCAGTCCGTCGGGATGTCGAAAATAGTCGCTTATGATCCGGAGAGCGGAGAAGTGACAGAGGTTTTTGAGGATGCCGGATATGGCAGGCTGTTTGCCGGTGACGGCGGTTTTTACTGTAAGCGGGCCGGTGACGGATATGGTGATATTGCCTACTGGATCTCACTTGACGGTACACAGTCCGTGGAGCTTGGGCAGGCTGCGCCGCTGGGGATCTCAGCTGAAGCCCCGGAAACATTATCCTCTGCAGAGGATGCCTCATTTGTGACGATGCGGGATCAGGATCCCGATCATGCGGGGGACCTCTTTATCCTGCACGGAGGCGAGGAGACTGCGAGAGCGGTGCGCGGAGCGGAGGAATCGCTGGAATTCTGCGGGATGTCCGGAGAATATGCGATTTATCTGAACTGTGACACGGAAAAGAACGTCAATTATCTCTATTCCCTCTCCGGGAAGAGCGGGGAAGCAGTCTGCCTGGGAGAGATGCCGATCAGCAAAGAGGAGTCTTTTTATCCCTATCTGGAAGCGGAACAGTTCCTCTCGGATGAGAAGGGCGTGTATGTCGTCGCCTCCAACTATCAGGGCACAGGACATTTCCTGGCGTACAGTCTGGCGGTCTCCGCGGTGCCGGGCACTGCGGACAGCCTGAAACTGATCGGAAGCACAAATCTGACCCCGCCCATCCTGTTCCTGACTGCGCCCGGGGAGGCGGAGATCGTGTCCTGCCCGGCCGGGACTGCCGGACTGTCGGAAGGCGCTTACGGAGACCTGGTTTATTACGACAGCCCCCACAGCGCGGTGAAGCTGATTCCGGATTATATCCCCGAGGGCGAATGGGAGGCCTCTGACCGGAGGTTTCTGCAGACGGCGGAAGTAATCGGCGACGCGGTCTATATCATCGTAGCGGACACCGCGAGGAACGAAGCGGAGGACATCGGCTGGCGCATGTCTTATCAGCTGAAAGAGCTGAGCTGGCTGCGGGTTCCCCTCCCGGAGGAAACGGGGGACGGCGGCGGAACAGGGGCGGAGCCCGAACTGCTGACGCAGGAGCTTTTCTAGTTCTTTTCCAAAATAATCGGTAATCATCCGGCAGACTGCTGTCCTGCGAAGAACAGCATGTCTGCCTTCTTATATGACATGTATGACACGGCCCGGGGGCCGCCCTCCGCGGGGCCCGGGCGGGGGGGGGGCCCGGCCGGGCAAC
>JAUNJS010000175.1:2641-4830 GCA_030533125.1 Eubacteriales bacterium
TTGCGTGATATTTATTAACCTTCCCCCCCCGGGGCGGCGGCCGGGGGGGGGCCCCCGGGGCCCGGACGGGGGCAGAGGACGGCAAAGCCGCCTCCTGTTTCCCCTGCAGTTATGTTCGCTGGTATTTCCATGGTTTCCCGACAGTCTTTTGCGCGAATTTTCTCCTCTGCCGGCGTGCTGTCAAAACGGGTTTTCGCCGTGAAAAACAGTTGCGCAAATAAATGGATCGGATCCAAGATCGGATCTAATCTTCCGGACAATCCTCCTTTTGAATATCTGTTGAATACCTGACTTTTGAACATCTATTCTTCCGGGCAGTTGTCCTTTTGAACATTTGCCGCGGCTTCCTCCATTTTCCTGCGTTCTTCCGGGTTGGAATTGAGGATATCCAGGCTTGCCATTGTCCTTTTGTGGCGCAGAAATCCCACGCACCAGATAACGACCCATAGGAAGATCGGGAGAAAAATCGTGAGGCCGAAACAGAATCGCAGCAGCTGTGTGCTTCTTTCGTCTCCCAGTACCGCCAGAATAAAAGTCAAAATGTACAGGCCGGCAAGAAGCACAATCGCCAGCATGGCAGCAACGCGGCGAAAATAGTTTTTCCCGTCTTTATTCTGATCATTCAGGTTTTTCAAATCATTCACAGGGTATCAGCTTCCTTTCCCGAAGGAATCGTTTTTTGCTTTGTCTTTTGTATCGTTTTTCTGCAGAGTCATTTCGGCTTCGTGCGGCGGCCGTTTTTAAGCGCGGACATCCGGCTTCGCACGGCGGCTGTTTTTCCGCGCGGGCATTCAATTTTGCGCGAACGGCCGTTTTTCCGCGCGGGCTTTTGATATCCGGGGTCGGCGGCGCGGCGCGCAGTAAATGGGTTCAGCGGTAGATAATGTCGTGGTGTTCGGGGCCGTTGGAAATGATGGTGATCGGGCAGCCGATCTCCGCCTCGATAAATTCAATGTAGTTCCGGCAGTTTTCCGGAAGGTCTTCGTATTTTCTGATGCCGCGGATATCGCATTTCCATCCCGGGAGGTTCACGTAGACAGGCTTCGCCTTTTTCAGGAGGCTTGTCACGGGGAAGTCCTTTGTCTGTACGCCGTCGATTTCGTAGGCGACGCAGACGGGAATCACGTCCAGGTAGCCCAGGACATCCAGGACCGTGAAGGCGACATCGGTTGCGCCCTGCAGGCGGCAGCCGTAGCGGGAGGCGACGCAGTCGTACCAGCCCATGCGGCGGGGTCTGCCGGTGGTGGCGCCGTATTCACCGCCGTCGCCGCCGCGCCGGCGGAGTTCGTCCGCTTCCTCGCCGAAGATTTCAGAGACGAATTCTCCCGCGCCGACGGCGGAGGAGTAGGCCTTGTTGACAGCGATGATCTGTTTGATCTCATAGGGAGGGATCCCTGCTCCGATGGCACCGAAAGCGGCGAGCGTCGAAGAAGATGTGACCATAGGATAGATGCCGTGGTCGGGATCTTTGAGCGTGCCGAGCTGTCCTTCGAGGAGGATCGTTTTTCCCTCCGCAATGGCTTTTCCCAGATACGCGCTGACATCTCCGACATAGGGGGCGATCCTGTCGCGGTACTCGTGGATGGTCTCGAGAAGCGCTTCCCTGTCAATGGGATCTCTGTGGTAGAGCTGCGTCAGGAGAATATCCTTCTGCACGCAGACGCGGTCGATTTTTTCCCGGATCTCGCTGTCGTCCATAAACAGTTCGCTGACCTGCCAGCCGACTTTCGCGTATTTATCGGAGTAAAAAGGCGCGATCCCGGACTGCGTCGATCCGAAGGATTTGCCGGCGAGGCGTTCCTCCTCGCAGGCGTCGAACAGGATGTGGTAGGGCATGACGACCTGGCAGCGGTCGGAGATCATCAGCTGCGGCGCGGGAACTCCGCGTTCCTCGATCCCTGCAAGTTCCTTCATGAGGATCGGAATATTGAGGGCAACGCCGTTTCCGATGATATTCATGATTCTCTGATGAAAAACCCCGGAGGGAACGGTGTGCAGGGCGAATTTTCCATAGCTGTTGACTATAGTATGTCCCGCGTTCGCGCCGCCCTGAAACCGGATGACGACATCTGCCTGATCCGCCAGAGTATCCGTGATTTTTCCTTTTCCTTCATCTCCCCAGTTCGCGCCGACGACTGCTTTTACCATTTTCGACCTCCTGTATGGGTAATAGCGGACAGGGAATTCCC
>JAUNJS010000175.1:4930-6855 GCA_030533125.1 Eubacteriales bacterium
ACTGCTTTTACCATTTTCGACCTCCTGTATGGGTAATAGCGGACAGGGAATTCCCGGATCCGCAAGAAATAGTGCATGTAAATAAAAGAATATGCGAACGACAGCGGACGTCTGGTCTTCCGGGCCGGCAGGCCGCGCCGCTTTCCTGCGCAATGTGCGGACGACAGCGGACAGTCAGGATATCCGCATAAAGCAGTGAGTCAACCGGCGCAGGTTTTTCCTTTCAAACTGCAGGGCAGAATGAAGGCGCATAGCAAGCTGTGTAACTGCGTTCTGCTCTGTGAGATCAAAGAAGAAGAAACGCCGGATGGAGCATTTATTCGCGTTGCGGTCCTTAACAGCTGATCACGGCCTCCGCGCCCAGAATGTCCTTGTTCGCGTTCAGGATCGGACGGATTACTTCCTCCAGATAGCGCTCCACCTGATGAGGGGCGCAGCCGATATAGCGGGCAGGATCCATCGTTTTTTCCAGATCCTCGAGAGTCATGCCGAACGCGGGGTCCGCCGCGATGAGGGCGAGGAGGTTGTTGTCCAGGCCTTCCTCCTTGACGCGCCGGCCCGCCTGCATCGAGAGGGTTCGAATGCGCTCATGAAGCTCCTGCCGGTCTCCGCCCGCCTTGACGGCATCCATCATGATGTTCTCCGTCGCCATAAAGGGAAGTTCCGCGCGCAGGTGTTTTTCGATGACCTTTGGATATACCTTGAGGCCGTCTGTGACATTCAGGCACAGATCCAGGATGCCGTCCACCGCCAGAAATCCCTCGGGAATCGAGAGGCGCTTGTTCGCGGAGTCGTCCAGCGTGCGCTCGAACCACTGGGTCCCGGCCGTGATGGCGGGATTGAGGACATCCACCATCACATACCGCGCGAGAGAGCAGATGCGCTCGCTGCGCATGGGGTTTCGCTTGTAGGCCATCGCGGACGAGCCGATCTGGGTCTTCTCAAAAGGCTCCTCCACCTCTTTGAGGTGCTGCAGGATGCGGATGTCCGTCGCCATTTTCATGGCAGCGGAAGCAGTGATGGCAAGTGCGTTGACGACGATCGTGTCCAGCAGCCTGGGATAGGTCTGTCCGGAGACCGCAAAACACCCCTCGAACCCCATCTTTTCCGCCAGCATGGGATCCAGGCGGTCCACTTTCTCCAGGTCTCCGTCAAAAAGCTCCAGGAAAGACGCCTGGGTGCCGGTCGTGCCCTTGCTGCCGAGCAGGCGCAGGCTTCCGGCCGCATGCTCGATTTCCGCCAGGGCGAGTTCGAACTCCTGCATCCACAGGGTCGCGCGCTTGCCGACAGTCGTCGGCTGTGCGGGCTGGAAATGGGTAAATCCCAGTGTGGGAAGTGCCTTATATTCGTCCGCGAACGCGGCGAGCTTCGCCAGGACATTGATCAGCTTGCGGCGCACCAGCCTCAGCGCCTCCCGCATGAGGATGATGTCCGTGTTGTCCCCGACATAGCAGCTGGTCGCGCCCAGATGGATGATCCCTTTTGCCGACGGGCACTGCAGTCCGTAGGCATAGACGTGGCTCATGACATCATGGCGTACGATTTTCTCCCGCGCGCGGGCCTCTTCGTAGTTGATGTCCTCCGCGTGCGCCTTCAGCTCCGCGATCTGCGCGTCCGTAATCGGAAGTCCGAGTTCCTGCTCGATCTCAGCCAGCGCGATCCACAGCTTCCGCCAGGTCCGGAACTTCATATCCTGTGAAAAAATAAACTGCATCTCTTTGCTCGCGTACCGCTCGGAAAGAGGACTTGCATATCTGTCTGTCGCCATTTTTCCTCCATAATCAACGCGCCCGGCGCTGAAACGTCCCAGTGTACCGCACAGGAAATCCACAGGGATTCCGGTCCGGTTGTTTCCACAACTCGAAAATCATATATCATCCGCCTCTTCCCGTCAATGGGTCAGGAAGGCATCCTCCGAAGGTTTG
>JAUNJS010000540.1 GCA_030533125.1 Eubacteriales bacterium
AGCTCGATTATCCCTCAAATAGTTTTTGGTTAAAAAGCAGCATTTTCAATGACTTCATCCTGTTTTGCTTAGTTTTTCACCCGGTGGATGTTCCTGCCTGCTGCGAATTATTTTCGTTATGGCTGAATCAGGGGCATTTAGCAAAAGCAGAAAAAACATTCTTCGCAGATAGTACATTACTGAAGCCTCTGAAGGCTTTTCATTTGAAGGTGTACGCAGATACCTCTTTTTTATGACGGTCTCAGCAAAGTCATCTGAAAGAGAGACCAGCTGCAGGATCCCCATTGCGATGCAGGCAAATAATACAAATCCTTCAATCGCGTGGATGTTGTTCAGTATCTTCCTGCGGTCACGGTCATCGGAAACAGTCGACAATGGATCAGGGTCTCCCTTTTTGGCAAAGTGATCGAGCCTGGGAAGAGACTTCGTCCAAAAGTGATATCCAAACCCTCCGAGATTCTGCTTGAACTGGCGGAAGCTGTCTTCGATCTTTGCGCGGTGCGCGTAGACCTCAATGATCTGTTCCGGAGACAGGGACAGATCAGAGCTGACAAGAATGCTCCTGAGCCCATCATATTTAACAAGGACGAAACGAAGTTCCTGATACAGTCCCTTTCCCCAAAGAAGGTCTGTGACATAATAGTGGACTCGTTTTTTCGCTCCGTACATGATCACGTCGGCATGTTGGAACCTGTCTTCCATGTTATTAAAGAGCGAGACAAGTTTGACGGAACTGCCCTTCTTCCGCGGCCTCCCACGCCTGCGGGCATCAGGGGCAGGCGGTTTTTCATAAGCAATACAGCTGGCTTTCGCCTTTGTCACGATGCTGAGGCTCGTGTCCCCTTTCTGACGGCTGTTCCATTCCATGAGCCTTTTGAGAGCAGGAACAGACAGGAAATACCTGTCAAGGACAAACAGGCAGTGCCCGAAATATCCCGCCGCGTCTGTCCCGCAGTCGATCATCTGGATGACATGGGAGCTGGCAGAGATGCCGGATCCTGTCCAGGAAGATGCCTCCTTCAGTCCATCCTGGATATCCATCCGGAGCGGGATGCAGAAACAGTGTGAGGCATTCCCGGCAAGGAGGCCGACAGCACCGAACAGGTGCCCGAAAATATATTCCGGCTTGGAAATGTTCTCCGATTCCTGGAAAAGTTTCTTGACGCCTGCCATGTAGAAGGCTTCTTTGTACTGTTTTACGCCGTCGCCTGCCAGTACGGTCTTTCCGTTCACTTTCCAGCGCGGGGCCTTCCCTGCCAGGACCTCATACCATTTTTTCCGGATGCGTGAGGGTTCCCAGGCATCGGAATGGAAAAAGTGTATGAGAAGCTCATAACACGCAGGATCAAGGGAAAGGTCCCGGATGATGGAAGTCACTCCAAGCTGGTCTCCCCGGAACAAGAAGCCGGTCACTACCAGCACAAACCAGTGGAATGCTGCCCTGCGGCTGAAACAGCCGCGGAATGAAAGAAGTATATCTTCGATGAACCTGAGCAAAACAGTCCTGTTACCTGGCGGGCGGAGGATCGAACATGTCAGCCTTCCTTCAGGGAAGAGACGATCTTTTCAAGGGCCGCAGCCAGATCCGCTTTTTCTCTGTGGAGCTTCGCGATCTCACGGCGCAGCTCCTGGATCTGTGAATCCTTTTGCCTGATCTCATCCATAGAGAAGCCGGTTGTTCTTTCGGTAATGGGCGTTATACCTACACTGTTATCTTCAGATGTAGTGTTAACTTTGTTTTTTCTGGTAGGCACGATCTCCCCAGTTTCCTCATCTATTTTTCCGATGAGCCGCCTGGTGGAACGAGGTTGTTTTGTCTCCTTATCCCTGTAAGAATGGGATTCGTAAACATATGTGACACCATTTTTCTTGTTAAGCTGTTTTATGATCGCCAAGTAAAACCTCCTATTATAATTATATATTATAACTACATAGAATTCAATAAAGTAGTGCTATTTAATGTAAACATTTATCACTACTTCATTGTATTCCCGGAGGACTTCATAGTCAACCATCAACAACTTCATCCCGACTGATCCGGGCCATGCCGCTGAAGGCGGCGTGGACGGGCGGGGGTGGGAACCACCAATGAAAAAAACAGGTAAACGTGACGGGGGTGGGAGCACGTCCACGCCGACATAATTGCAGATGTCTGTAAAATGTCTGTTGCTATGGTCAATCCCACTGAGTAAATATTACTGCT
>JAUNJS010000541.1 GCA_030533125.1 Eubacteriales bacterium
CGATCTGGACACCGGTGCGCTTGATGATCTCGTTGATGGTCTTGCCGCGCTGGCCCACGACATCGCCGATCTTCTCGGGATCAATGTACATGAAGTCGATCTTGGGCGCGTACTCATTGACAGCGGGGCGGGGCTCCGCGATGGCGTCGCGCATGACGCCGTCCATGATGAACAGGCGGGCTTTGCGGCACTGGTCGATGGCGCCGGTGACGATCTCCTTCGTCAGGCCGGGAATCTTGATGTCCATCTGGATCGCGGTAATGCCTTCCTTCGTGCCGGTGACCTTGAAGTCCATGTCGCCGAAGAAATCCTCGAGGCCCTGGATATCGGTCAGCAGGACGAAATCATCGTCCGTCTCGCCCGTGACAAGACCGCAGCTGATTCCCGCGACCGGGCTCTTGATCGGGACGCCTGCAGCCATCAGGGCCATGCAGGACGCGCAGGTCGAAGCCATGGACGTGGAACCGTTGGACTCGAAGGTCTCGGAGACGGCGCGGATTGCGTACGGGAAATCCTCGATCGAAGGCAGGACCGGCAGGAGCGCGCGCTCCGCCAGTGCGCCGTGGCCGTACTCGCGGCGGCCGGGACCTCTGGAGACCCTGGTCTCACCCACGGAATAGGACGGGAAATTGTAGTGGTGGACATAGCGCTTCTCGGTGATGTTGGGATCGAGTCCCTCCACGCGCTGTGCCTCGGAAAGGGGCGCGAGCGTGACCACGTCGCAGATCTGGGTCTGGCCGCGGGTGAACATCGCGCTGCCGTGCGTGCGCGGAATAATATCCACTTCCGCCGCGAGGGGACGGATCTGGTCCAGCGCGCGTCCGTCGGGACGCTTGTGATCCTTCAGAATCATCTTGCGGACCGTCTTTTTCTCATACTGGTAGACAGCCTCGTCGAGGATGGCGAGCCACTCCTCGTTGTCGGCGAACGCTTCGCGCAGCTTTTCCTTATAGACAGCGACATTGGCCTCGCGGGTCTGCTTATCGTCCGTGAAGACTGCCTCTTCCATCTGCGCGGGGGGGACGATCTCTTTGATCGCGGCAAAGAGCTCCTCCGGGACCGCACAGCTCTCATACGCCCTCTTGGGCCTGCCGCACTCGGCGACGATGCCCTTGATCCACTCGATAATCTTTTTATTCTGCTCATCGGCGAGATAGATGCAGCGGATCATCTCCTCTTCCGGGATCTCCTTCGCGCCGGCTTCGATCATCATGATCTTGTCCTCGCGGGAAGCGACCGTGAGCTGCAGGTCACCCTTGTCCCACTGTTCCTGACCGGGATTGATGATGACCTCGCCGTCCACCATGCCGACCTGCGTCATGGCCACAGGCCCGTTGAACGGAATATCGGAAATCGCGGTTGAAATAGCGGCGCCCAGCATGCCGACCAGCTCCGGTCTGCAGGCGGGATCCACACCCATGACAAGGCACTCCAGTGTCACGTCGTTGCGCATGTCCTTGGGAAACAGCGGGCGCATCGGACGATCGATGACACGGCTGGTCAGGACCGCGTTCAGGCTGGGTCTTCCTTCACGCTTGTTAAAGCCGCCGGGAATCTTGCCCACCGCGTAATACTTCTCTGTGTACTCCACGCTCAGCGGGAAAAAGTCGATGCCGTCGCGCGGCTTTTCGGAAGCTGTCGCAAAACAGGCGACCGTCGTGTCGCCATAATGCATGAACGCGCAGCCGCCGGCCTGTTTTCCGATCCGGCCGATATCGACAGAGAGCGTCCGTCCGCCAACTTCCAGTGAATAGGTTTTGTACATGTTCTTTTCTCTCCTTACACTTGCTTCTTCTCTTCTTCTCGAAAACCTTTTACCCTGTTTTTACGGCGGTTTAATAACGGCTTTTCTGATCCTTTGTCTTTATCTGCCGACGGTCTGATCCTCTATAAAAAAACCGGTCTTTTATCGGATACAGACTGTCTTTTGATCTATAAACCAAAAACCGGTCTCATACAGATATTGACGGTCTTTTGTGTAAAAACAGGGAGCCTCTGTGAAAAAACGGCAGAAACCGGCACGCCGGCTTCTGCCGCCCCTTTACAATCACAGGCATACATGCAGCATCCGGAATGCTGCGAAGCATTTCAAAAGATTACTTCCTGATGCCGAGCCTCTTGATCAGTGCGCGGTACTCCTCGATGTCATTCTTCTTGACATAATCGAGAAGGCCTCTGCGCTTACCGACCATCTTCTGAAGGC
>JAUNJS010000176.1:0-623 GCA_030533125.1 Eubacteriales bacterium
ACACGATCATCATGATGCAGCACCAGAAGCGCCGCTTCATCGAGAAGGTCGACTATGTTACCAGCTGCGGCTGGATGGACGGCCCCGGCGGACGCGAGCGCGCAGGCCTTCCCGGCAACAGGGGACCTCAGGCGGTCGTCACGGATCTCGGAATCCTGAAGTTCGACGATGAGACCAAGAGAATGTACCTTGCGTACTACTATCCTTTCTCGAGCCCCGAGATGGTTCTTGAGAACACCGGTTTCGAAATCGACGTCTCCAGGGCAGAACTTATGGAAGGCCCTTCGCCCGAGGTCATCAAGATGATCCGCACGGAGATCGACCCCGGCCAGGCTTTCATCAAGGTTCCGAAGGACGCCTGAGAATAATTCCGGAAAGCGGGTTTTCGATCCGGAATTCCGTTCATGATTTCCGTATAGGAGATTTCCGTATATAATATAATAATCCTGAATGATCCTGATCGATGATCCCCGATTGTACAGGATTTTGCAGCACTGACAAGTCAAACAGCAAAGGAAATAAAGCATATGTTTGGATTTTTCAACAAAAAAGATACCCCTGAAACCCCCGCCCCTGCACCTGAAGCCGTACCGGCCGCCGAGGCTGTGAAGGCGGAGGCTCCG
>JAUNJS010000176.1:633-6847 GCA_030533125.1 Eubacteriales bacterium
GACTATTCCATGCCCAGGTATTTCCGCTACATGCACAAGATCTGGAACGGGAATGTCAATGAGAACAAGGCAAACAGAGAAGAGCTCCAGGCGATCGAGGCGCAGATCCACGAGCAGGCGCAGAAGCTCCTGAACGCCGGTATTTCGGATGAGGCCATCCACAAAAAAGGACAGATGACGGCGCTTGAGCGCGTTCACTATCTCGTGGACGAAGGGACGTTCCTTCCCCTCAACAGCCTGTACAACCCGGGCAACAACAACCAGGAGAAGATCGGCGTTGTCAACACCGGCATCGTCAAGGGACTCGGCCGGATCAACGGCAAGTGGGCCGTGATCATCGCTTCCGACAACAAGAAGCTGGCGGGCGCGTGGGTCGCCGGCCAGGCGGAGAACCTTCTCCGCGGCAGCGACACCGCGAAACTTCTCGGGATCCCGCTCGTCTACCTCCTCAACTGCTCCGGCGTTAAGCTCGACGAGCAGGAGAAGGTGTACCCGAACCGCCGCGGCGGCGGCACGCCGTTCTTCCGCAATTCCGAGCTGAACCAGCTGGGCATTCCGGTCATCGTCGGTATCTACGGCACGAACCCGGCGGGCGGCGGCTACCACAGCATCAGCCCCACGATCCTGATCGCGCATAAGGACGGCAACATGGCAGTCGGCGGCGCGGGCATCGTCGGCGGCATGGATTCCAATCCGCTCGTGGATATGCAGGGCGCGCTGGACATGATCGACGCCACCCGCAAACTCCGCGTGGATCCTCCGGGATCCGTCTCCATCCATCACGGGGAGACCGGCTTCTTCCGCGAGGTCTATGACGAGGAGACCGGCGTCATCGACGCGATCAAGAAATACATGGATTATATCCCCGCCTTCAATCCGGAGTTCTTCCGCGTGGACGAGCCGAAGGAGGCAGGTCTCGACGGCGACAAGCTCTATGATATCGTCACCAAGAACACCAGGCAGTTCTATGACATGTACCAGGTGCTCGCGACGCTGGTGGACGGCGGCGAGTTCATGGAATTCAAGAAGGACTATGGCCCGGAGATGATCACCGGCCTCGCGAAGGTCAACGGCCTGCTCGTCGGCTTCGTCGCGAACCGCCAGGGACCGCTCTTCATGCAGGGCTTCAAGGATTATCCGGAGTACCGCGGAAAAGGCGCGATGGGCATGGGCGGTAAGCTGTACCGTCAGGGCCTCATCAAGATGAACGAATTCGTCACCCTCTGCTCCAGGGACAAGATCCCGATGGTCTGGGTGCAGGATACCACCGGAATCGACGTCGATAACGAGGCGGAGAAGGCCGAGCTCCTCGGCCTTGGCCAGAGCCTGATTTATTCCATCCAGAACAGCGGCCTCAAGATGCTGGAGATCACGCTCCGCAAGGGCACCGCGGCCGCGCACTACGTCCTGGGCGGCCCGCAGGGCAATGACAACAACGTATTCTCCCTTGGTACGGCAGCGACCGAGATCAACGTCATGTACGGCAAGACAGCCGCGGGCGCGATGTACAGCCGCCGGCTTGTCAAGGATCAGGATACGGGCAAGGATCTCCAGGGCACCATCGACAAGATGAATGAACTCATCAAGGAGTACAACGAGAAATCCAGCCCTGCCTACTGCGCGAAGACCGGTATGGTGGACGAGATCGTCGACATGCCCAAGCTCCGCAGCTATGTGCAGGCCTTTGCGGATGCCGCGTACCAGAACCCGAAGGGCATCTGCCCGCCTCACCAGATGATCCTGCCCCGTATCATCAGGGACTACGATCATCTTCACAAGTGATTGAATCGATTTAATCCGCAGACGGCGGATCGTATGCAGTATTTGAGGGCAGCCGCCAGCGTCCGGTCGCTGACGGCTGTCCTGAACAAAAGGAGGAATGTCCGATGCACGACATTTATACCCTCGGAATCGATGTCGGTTCTACGGCATCAAAATGCGTGATTTTAAAAAACGGGAAAGAAATCACTGCGAAATCCCTCGTGGATGTCGGCGCGGGCACGACCGGACCCAGGAGGTCCATCGATAACGTGCTGGCGAAGGCGGAAATGGAGGAGGGAGACCTCGACTATACACTGGCGACGGGCTATGGCCGCAACTCTCTGATGGGACTTGCGGACAAGCAGATGAGCGAGCTGAGTTGCCACGCGCGGGGTGCCTTTTTCCTGTTTCCCGACGTGCATACCGTCATCGACATCGGCGGTCAGGACGTCAAGGTCATGCACATTGACAACGGCGCGATGACCAATTTCCAGATGAATGACAAGTGCGCCGCGGGTACGGGCCGGTTCCTGGATGTCATGGCGCGCGTCCTGGAGGTGAAGGTCAATCAGCTGGGCGAACTGGGCGCGCAGTCCCAGAGGCGGGTCGAGATCAGTTCCACCTGCACGGTCTTCGCGGAGAGCGAAGTGATCAGCCAGCTCGCGAACGCAACGAATAAAAATGACATTATCGCCGGAATCCACCGCTCTGTCGCGCACCGCGTGACAGGTCTCGCGCGGCGCATCGGAATAAAGGACGATGTCGTCATGACCGGGGGCGTGGCCCAGAACCAGGGCATTGTCTCCGCTCTGCAGGACGAACTGGGTGTTGAGATCCACACATCCCCCCTCACCCAGTACACGGGCGCGCTGGGAGCGGCTCTTTTCGCGTACCAGATCGCGAAAAAGAGAGCGGACAAGGCGGCAAAAGCAGCACAGAAATAAAATCCGGTAGAAGCGCGTGTACACTTCAGAAAGGAGAATACCATGGCAAAGGAAGTCAGCCCCGGCGTAAAAGCGCTCCGGCAGGTTGTCGAAGATGTGTACGCGGAGGCGAGAGAAGCGAAGAAGAGAGGGGAGCCTGTCGGCTGGTCCTCCTCCAAGTTCCCCTGTGAACTGGCAGCTGCCTTCGATCTCAATGTCGTCTATCCTGAGAACCAGGCGGCCGGCATCGCGGCGAACCGCGACGGCGAAGTCATGTGCCAGGCGGCAGAGGATCTGACCTATGATAACGATATCTGCGGCTACGCCCGCATCAGCCTCGCGTTTGCGGCAGGCAAGCGCGCGGCCAAGAAACTGGATCCCGAGACCCTCGAGTATGTGATCAATCCCGAGACTGAAAAGCCCTTTACCGAGCTCGTCGATATCAATGCGATCTGGGCGCTTCCCGAGGGCGAGGAGAAGGAAAAGAGACTCGCGGCCATCAAGGGTTACCGCCAGATGCAGATGCCCATGCCTGATTTCGTGCTGTGCTGCAACAATATCTGCAACTGCATGACCAAGTGGTATGAGAATATCGCGCGTATGCACGATATCCCGCTCGTCATGATCGACGTTCCATATAACAACACGGTTGAAGTCGACGACACCTATGTCGCCTACATCGGCGGACAGTTTGACAAGGCCATCGAGCAGCTCGAGAAGATCAGCGGCAGGAAGTTTGACGAGAAGAAATTCGAGGCGGCCTGCGCCAACGCGAACCGCACTGCCCAGGCGTGGCTCAAGGTCTGCGATTATCTGCAGTACAAGCCCGCGCCCATGAGCGGATTCGACCTCTTCAACCACATGGCGGACGTCGTCACGGCACGCGGCCGCGTCGCCGCGGCGGAGGCTTTCGAGCTTCTGGCGACCGAGCTGGAAGAGAACGTGAAGACCGGCCAGAGCACACTTCCTTTCCCGGAGCACTACCGCGTCATGTTCGAGGGCATTCCCTGCTGGCCGAAGCTCCCGGCCCTGTTCCGCCCTCTCAAGAAGAACGGCGTGAACGTCACCGCCGTCGTGTACGCGCCCGCGTTCGGGTTCGTATACAACAACCGCGAAGAGATGGTCCGCGCGTACTGCAAAGCTCCCAACTCCGTATGTCTGGAGCAGGGCGTTGACTGGCGCGAGGGCATCTGCCGCGACAACAAGGTCGACGGCGTCCTTGTCCACTACAACCGCAGCTGCAAGCCCTGGAGCGGATACATGGCGGAAATGCAGCGCCGCTTCACCGCGGATCTGGGCATCCCCTGCGCCGGCTTCGACGGCGACCAGGCCGACCCCCGCAACTTTAACGAAGCGCAGTACGAGACCCGCGTACAGGGTCTGGTCGAGGCCATGGAAGCACGCGCCCTGGCCATGGAATAAGGAAGGAGGGAGAGGTCATTATGGAAAATACTATGAATGCTCTTTTAGAGAAATTTGATCAGATCGCGAAGTCTCCCGCCGGGCAGCTGGCTGCCTACAAGGCACAGGGCAAAAAGGCGATCGGCGTCCTTCCCTATTATGCGCCCGAGGAGCTCGTCTACGCTGCGGGCATGGTGCCCTTCGGCATGTGGGGATCGAACAAGAAGACCATCAGCAGGGCGAAAGAGTACTGCGCGACCTTCTACTGCACGATCGCGCAGCTCGCTGTCGAGATGCTGCTGGACGGCACGATGGACGGTCTGGACGGCGTGATCACGCCCACCATCTGCGATACGCTGCGTCCCATGAGCCAGAACATCCGCGTCGCGATGAGCGACAAGATGCCGGTCATCTTCCTGGCACACCCCCAGAACCGCTTCGACCTGAACGGTCTGACATTCACGATCAGCCAGTACACAAACATCCGCAACAGGCTTGCGGAGATCGCCGGTCATCCGATCAGCGACGACGACATCCGCGAGGCCATCAAGGTCTACAACGCATGTCATGTACAGCAGCGCCGCTTCGTGAAGCTCGCCGGCGAACATCCGGACGTCGTGACTGCCGTCAAGCGCTCCGCCGTCCTCAAAGCCGGATGGTTTATGCTCAAGGATGAGTACACCGCCATGCTCAAGGAACTCAACGATGCCATCGAGGCGCTTCCCGCATGCGACTGGCCCGGAACGAAGGTCGTCGTGTCCGGCATTATCTTCGACAACCCGATTCTCCTGCAGATCTTTGACGATTATCAGATCGCGATCGTGGCCGATGATGTCGCGCATGAGAGCCGCACCTTCAAGACCGATATCCCGGATGATCCCGATCCGATGATGGCCCTGGCCCGCCAGTTCGCGGACCGCGACCACGATGTTCTGCTGTATGACCCGCAGTCGTCTAAAAACCGCCGCGCGGAGTTCGTCGCGCAGATGGTCAAGGACAGCGGCGCGGACGGCCTCGTGCTCTTCATGCAGCAGTTCTGCGACCCGGAAGAGATGGAGTATCCTTATCTCAAGAAAGAACTCGACGCGCAGGAGATCCCGCACATCAAGCTCGGCATTGACCAGCAGATGCGCGATTTCGGACAGGCCCGCACCGCCCTCCAGGCATTTGCGGACGTCCTTGCACTGGGCTGACAGGTTATTCCGTACATCGTCCGGTAAATACACGCGGACCGCGCGTATTTCCGGAACGGTGTACCGAAAGAGTTATTATTCCTGCTGTTGATTCGGACGGAAAACCGCTGCATAACGTGTTGTAACAGCCCCCCCTGCATGTTCTGCCGTGTGAATATTTCCGGAACGGTTTCAATAGAAAAAGCCTGCCCTTCACAGAGCAGGCTTTTATTTTTCTTTTGTTTCTTATGTTTCTGTTACAGGATCCTCCGCGGAGGAGACCCTGCGCGGGGAGGTTTGAACAGAGACGGGCTTTACAGGGCGGAGGAGACCCTGCGCGGGGAGGTTTGTCCGGAGACGGTCTTACATGGAGGCCGCGCTTTCCGGCGCGGCGTGCCGGAGGGCGTTTTCAATCGGCGGGGCGACAAGAGCGACCCCGGCCATTTTGAGAAAATCCCCGGGCAGAAAAGGCAGAACGCAGGCCGTGAGCGAGGCCGTGAGCGACATTTTCGTGTAGACCATGAACCAGGCGGTACCGAGCGCATAGAGGACGACGGTCCCCAGGAGCATCGCGAGCACCATCGCGCCGATCCGCACGGGGAAGGGCTTTCCGCGGCCCAGCCGGTGATACACAGCGCCGGAAAAAAACGCCAGCGGGACATAGCCGATGAGAAAGCCGCCGGTCATGCCCGCGATCAGGCCGATGCCTCCGGTCCAGCCCGCGAAGACGGGCAGTCCGACCGCCCCCAGCAGAAGGTAGACAGCCTGGCTCGCGGCTCCCCGTGACCCGCCCAGCAGCACGCCTGCCAGCATGACAGAGAAAGTTGCCGGCGAGAGCGGCACGCCGCCGGCCAGCGGAACGGAAAGCGGCGCGAGAATGCAGGTGATGGCGGCGCACATGCCGCAGAGGACGAGATTTCTTGTGCCGGACATTGTTTTCATGGTATACTCCCTGTG
>JAUNJS010000542.1 GCA_030533125.1 Eubacteriales bacterium
CTGTGCATAGAAACAACTGTGCATAGAAACGCGGCAGGACTGCTGCAGTCCCGCCGCGCAGTACAGCACAGTATAGCATAAGAAACCGCGGTCCGGAACCCCTGTTCCGGACCGCTTTCCCATGTACTTCTGTATGTATTTCTGTACCTGCTTCCGGATGCCCCGCTGATCAGCCGATCAGCCAGTCGTACATCTCCTGATATTTCGCCGCTGACTGCGCCCAGGAGAAGTCCGCGCGCATCGCGCGCTCGACCATCTTGTTCCACTCCTGCCGCTTATCATAGTAGACCTGTTCCGCGTAGCGGATCGCATGCATCATTTCATGCGCGTTGTAATTCGCGAATGTGAATCCGGTGCCTGTTCCCTCGTACTCATTGTAGGGCTCGACCGTATCCTTGAGGCCGCCGGTCTCACGGACGATCGGAAGCGTGCCGTAGCGCAGGGACATAAGCTGAGACAGGCCACAGGGCTCGAAGAGCGAAGGCATCAGGAACGCGTCGGAAGAAGCGTAGATCTTGTGCGACAGCTCGTCGGAGTAGTAAATATTCGCGGAGATCTTGTCGTTGTATTTCCAGTCGAAATACCTGAACATGTTCTCATAGCGCTCTTCGCCGGTTCCCAGGACGACCATCTGGATCGCGTCGAGGGAGAGGATTTCCTCAAGGACATAGGCGATCAGGTCAAATCCCTTCTGGTCTGTCAGTCTGGAGACAATACCGATCATGAAGCACTTCTCATCGACCTTCAGTCCGAGCTCTTTCTGCAGAGCCAGTTTGTTTTTGACCTTCATCTTGCGGAAATTGTCCACTGTATAGGCCTGCGGGATCTTCTTGTCATTGTCGGGCGAGAAATCCGTGTAGTCGATTCCGTTGATAATGCCGCGCAGGTCATGCGACCTCGCGTTCATCAGCCCGTCGAGACCCTCGCCGTAGAACTGTGTCTTGATCTCCTCCGCATAGGTCGGGGAAACGGTCGTGATCGCGTCCGCGTAGACAAGTCCGCCCTTGAGAAGATTGGCGTCCTTGTACGCCTCCAGTTTGTCCGGCGTGAAATAGTAGCCGGAAAGGCCGGTGATATCCTCGACATCCCGCACATTCCACTTGCCCTGGAACTTCAGGTTGTGGATGGTCATGACCGATTTGATTCCCTGGAAGAATTCACTGCCCGCGAACCGCTCCTTGAGGTATACCGGCACAAGACCCGTCTGCCAGTCGTGGCAGTGAATCAGGTCGGGGCGGAAGTCCACTGTCGGCAGAGCGGAGAGAACCGCTTTGGAGAAAAACGCGAAGCGCGTGATCTCAAACAGAGGGTCATCCGTGTACGGTTTATCGCTGGTAAAAAAGCCCTCATTGTCGATGAAATAGAATTGAATCCCATCTACCACAGCCTGCAGCACGCCTACATACTCGCTCTTCCAGTGGAAGTCCATATAGAAATGCGTGACATACTCCATTTTGTCCTTCATTTCCTGCTTCATGCAGGAATACTTGGGCATAATGACCCTGACATCATAAAACTCTTTGTCCAGTTCCTTCGGAAGGGAGCCGACAACATCTGCCAGTCCGCCGGTCTTAATGAAAGGAACACCTTCTGATGCCACAAAAAGAATCTTCTTCATAATATCATGACCCCCTGTTACTGTGTTGAGACCCGGGTATATAAGCAGCAGCGCCGCATCATGGGACCGTCAAAAGAAAGGAACCATTTCCAACACGGCTTATTTCATCACCTTTATACATTATAACCTATTAATGACCTTTTTTGTTTAATTTTTTGTAAATAATGATAAATATTTCAGCTGTTTGTTTCCACATAAACACGAAAAAACCGCCCGCGGGCATGCACGCACCCCGTCGGACGGTTTTTGTTACATCTGTTGTATGATCTTCTTTTTTATCCGGCTTTATCCGGACTTTGATTTTCACTGCGGTTTTCTTTCCCGCGGTGTTTTCTCGCTGCCGTGTTTTGCTGAATCTGTTTTATTGCAATTGTTTTTCACACATGACCCGGTGTACGCTGTCATGCGGTCGTTCATTATCTGGCATAATCCGTAACTCTGGACTCACGGATTAAGTTTACTTTGATCTGTCCGGGATATTCCATATCGGCTTCGATCTTCTTCGAAATATCCCTTGCCAGAAGCACCATATCAGCATCGCTGATCTGCTCAGGAACTACCATTACGCGAACTTCTC
>JAUNJS010000543.1 GCA_030533125.1 Eubacteriales bacterium
CCTGCGGTTTTCTTTTGCCGTTTTCTCCCGGCCTCTCTGCCGCTTTTTTCTGTCAGCTGCCATCTCCCGCTTTCCTTTGCCGTCTTCTATAGGATGACAAGCTCCTCAATCTCCGCGCGGATCTCCTCGACGGTCCGCATCCCGCCGTCACGGCTGCACTGCACAACATGCCAGTCCAGTTTTTCCGCGCAGTAGGCGGATGCGCGGGCGGACTGCCGGAGGTAGGCCACATTTCTTTCATGAATGTCCTTTTTCCCTTCGTCGCCCTCATAACGGCCGTTCATCAGCCGCTGGGACACCAGGGGATCCACTTCCAGATAGATCACCGCGTCGGGGGCGGGGATCCCCATCAGTTCATATTCATAATGAAACAGCCACTCGAGGAAACCGTCCCACTCCGACTCCGGGAGCTTTGAGCACTGGTGGATCGCGTTGGAGGTTGTGTAGCGGTCGGCGATAATCACGCCGCCTTCGTCATAGAACCGCCCCCAGTCGGATTTATATCCGGCATACCGGTCGACCGCATAGAAGCTGGAGGCCGCGTAGGCATTCACGTCGGAGGGATCCGTTCCGAAATCACCGCGCAGGTACATACGAACCGGGGCGGAGGAATCCGACGCGTAATTCGGGAAGGAGACCTGCCGGACGGGAATCCCGCGCTCCGAGAGCGTCTCGCGAAGAAGCTCTGCCTGCGTCGCCTTGCCGGACCCGTCCAGCCCCTCGATGACATACAATTTCCCTTTTCCCATAATCTTTCTCCTTCGAAACCCCGGTTCTTCAATCCGGTAAACCCGGTATTTTGACCGGGCGGCTGCTTTTCAGTTTTTGCGGCCGCGCTTTCTGCGCGCGTAATCCTCACGGATCCTTTCCATGGGCGCGCCGGAGTCAAACATCGCGTTCATGTCCCTGGCGGACTTTGCGGCCCGCGCGCTGCTGATCGCCCCGGAGAGGACGTCGAAATTGAGCGCCGTGCCCTCGCTGTCGTGGACATAATTCGCGGTGTGGCTCGCCCGGATGCCGAAGCGCGCGGCCTCCGCGATCGCGTCGATGTTCGCGCCCAGAAACAGGAACTCCCAGTGGTATTTTTCCTGCTGCCGTTCAATCATGCGGCGTACCCTGTCATAGGAATAAGCGCGGCTCGCGTTCTCCATTCCGTCCGTAATAATCACGAAAATCGTCTTCTCGGGGACATCCTCCCGGCGTGCGTATTTGTGGATGTTCCCGATGTGGTGGATTGCGCTGCCGAGCGCGTCCAGAAGCGCGGTACAGCCGCGCACGTAATACTGCCGGTCCGTCATGCGTTCGACCCGCCCGATCGGCACGCGGTCATACAGCACTTCCGCCCTGTCGTCGAAGAGCACGGCCGATACCAGGCACTCGCCCTCTTCCTTTTTCTGCTTCTCAATCATACCGTTGAAGCCGCCGATCGTATCCGCCTCAAGACCCTGCATCGATCCGCTTCTGTCCAGAATCATCACCAGTTCTGTCAAATCCTTTTTCATTTTGCTCGTCCTCCCTGTCTTCCGCAATGCCTCTTTCCCCCGCCCCTCTTCCAGGGACGGGATATCCCGAAAAAGCTTTTCCCTGTTACAAAGATTACAAGCGCTTTCCCTGCAGCGAAGCTTCTGCCCCGCTGCGGATTTTTTCGCTTTGGAGCGAAGCTTTTACTTTATAACGATGCTTTTTCTTTGGGACAATACAAGCATAGCAGAAGGAGGAAGCAGAAAGGTCGCTTCCGGAGCGACATTTTCAGGCGCCCAGAAGAGGCTGGTCATAATCAAACAGGAGCGCGTTGATTAAAATGATGTCGTAAATCCTGTTCTGCACGCAGTAACTGATGATCAGGTCAAATATGTTGGCATTCGAGAGGGCGAATCCGGCTCTCCCGAGCAGGTCCCGCATCTCGTCCATGTTCAGTTCCAGGGCCAGTCCCAGGGAGATGGCCGTCTGCCTTTTGGGATTGTATTTCGGGTTGGAGCGGATCTTGGAAAAAAGCCTGCGGTCTATGTTCGCGCGTTTATAGACCTGGATATCCGTCAGCCCGCGCTCGTCGATCATGCGGAGCAGGCTCTCCTGGAAGGTCTCTCCCGCCTGGGCTACGACATCCTGCAGGCTTCTTCCCTGCACATGGAAAGGAGCCGGGGCGGATGGTTCCGATGGCCGCGCGGCGGGCTTCGGAGCCTTCGCGTCGGGC
>JAUNJS010000177.1 GCA_030533125.1 Eubacteriales bacterium
CGTTCCTCCGGGGAGATTGCCCTTGTCCTGTTGTTTTTTGTTGACCTGACAAAAAAAGCTGTTTCTACAACATTTCTATTGTTGACTTGGGAAAATAACCTTGTTTCATTTTCACAAAAATATCCTTTAAAATTAACTTGTTAACAGCTACTTGAATAATTTGTTTCAACAAATCAAGCAAAGAAAGGAAGGGCAAAAGATGATGAAAAAGTTATTTTCTCTGATCCTTGCTGCGGCGCTTGTGGTCTCCCTGGCTGCCTGCGGCGGGAGCTCCTCGAGCAGCAGCTCATCGGGCGGTTCCTCCGGCGATTCCTCCGGCGGGGTAAACTGGCCCACCACCACTGTCAGCGTTGTGGTTCCTTACAATGCCGGCGGCGACACAGATACATACTGCCGCGCGCTGTTTGACAAGATCGCGAAGAAGACCGGCGGCACCTTCGTCGTCACGAACCTGACCGGCGGTTCCGGCATGGTCGCGGCCATGGATGTCATGGGCAAGAAGCCCGATGGCTACACCATCCTCTTCAACCACACAGGCGCGTCTCTGGTGCAGGAAGCCACCGGCATGGCCGAGTTCTCCTACACGGATGATTTCGACAACTGCGCGACCGTCGCGATGGACGAGACCTACGCTCTCGTCGCGGTTTCTCCCGACGGCAAGTACGCCAACTACAGCAAGGGATTCTCCGACATGAACGGCCTGATCGAGTACGCGAAGGCGCATCCCGGCGAGCTCCGCTACTCCACCGTTTCCGGCTCCACGACCGAGTACGTCGGCAATCTGTTCTGCAAGCTCGCGGGCATTTCCTTTGACAATATCGACGTCGGCACCTCCTCCGGCGACCGTCTCGCGGCCCTTCTGGGCGGCCAGGTTGAGCTCGCCGCGTTCAACTACATGAACGTCGCGGATTACATCGAAGCCGGCGACCTGGTCTGCTTCGGCGTCATGGCTGCAGAACGCGTGGACGGCATTGATTTCCCGACCTTCAAGGAGCAGGGCTTCGAAGTCCTCAACCAGAAGAAGTATGAGGTCAAGTTCCCGAAGGGAACCGACCCCGCGATCGTTGAATATCTCTCCGGTCTCTGCAAGGAAGTCACCGAGGATCCCGAGTTTGCGGAAGTCCTCAAGACCTACTACGCGGTTCCTTACTATCGCGATGCCGCGCAGATGAACGAGGAAGATCCCAAGGAAGTCGAGGATCTCAAGGCGAACCTGAACTGACGCAGCGGCGTTATTGCAATAAGAAATGTGTCCTGACCGCGTTCGCGCGGGACACAGGACATAAGGGAAACGAAACAGAATGCGCGGTGCGCCTTTTCGGGGACCTGCGGGTTACGACAGGCGCGCCGCTTTTCATTGGCGGTCGTTGACAGATTTATTCATTTTTCATAAAGGGGTTTTCAATGAGCAATAAACAACGTAATTTGCTGACCTCCGTTCTGTTCCTGGCGTTCGGTGTCTTTTTCCTGATCCAGGCGAAGGGGGTTCCGCACAAGATCGAAAGCGACGTTGGCAGCGGCTATGTGCCCGCTTTCATCGCCATCCTGTTCATTATCGTGGCTGCGGCGAAGCTGATCATCACGCTTACGCGCAAGGATCCTTACGATGATGTCGTCGAAAAGAGCGATGACAGCCTGGTGGGCGGTGTTGTGACGATCGCGATCATGTTTGTCTACATGATGGCTTTCGAGCCTGTGGGCTTTGTCCTCTCCAGTATTATCTTTTTGTTCGCGCTGATGAACTGGTTTGCGAACAGTGAGAACAGGAACATCCCGATTTTCGCAATCATTTCCATTATCATGCCGATCGCGGTGGACGCGCTGTTTGTCTTCGTGATCAAGATGCCTCTTCCGAAGGGCATTATCGGGTTCTGAGAAACGGGGCATGCAATGAAATACGCGCGGACGTGTTCCATAGACGCGTCTTAACAGAAAGGAGATAATGAGTTATGGTTCCTGCGAATATGATCGCTGAGGCGTTTGCCAATACGTTTACGCCGATGTGTCTGTTCCTGATCTGGTTCGGCACGATCATCGGCATTATTTTCGGTTCTATCCCCGGACTGTCCGCCACCATGGCGGTCGTCCTTTTCCTTCCCCTGACCTTCGGCATGGAGACAACCCAGGGTCTCGCCCTTCTGTGCGGCCTGTACATGGGCGGTATCTCCGGCGGTCTGATTTCCGCGATCCTGCTGAAGATTCCGGGTACTCCGTCCTCGATCTCCACCGTCTTTGACGGCGGCCCGATGGCGGAACGCGGCGAAGCCGGACGCGCGCTCGGCGTCGGTATTCTCTTCTCCGCGCTGGGCTCCATTCTGGGCATCCTGGCCCTGATGTTTATTTCCCCGCTGCTTGCGATGGTCTGCCTTCTGTTCAGCGCGGCGGATTATTTCGCGGTCGCGGTTTTCGCGCTGTCCATTATCGCGTCCCTGTCCGGCAAGGACATGCTCAACGGCCTGTTCGCCGGCCTGATCGGTATCGCGTTCTCCATGGTTGGCATGGCGCCCATCGACGCGGCGGTCCGCTTCACCTTCGGCAACTACCAGCTGATGAGCGGATTTGACATCACTGTCCTTCTGATCGGTGTCTTCGCGATCACGGACATCATCCTCTCCGGTTTCGGCAGAGAGCACCTCGCCGACAAAATGGAGAAAAAGAAATATAAACTCAGAGGCTACGGTCTCTCCGTACAGGAATTCATCCAGCAGATCCCCAACCTGATCATTTCGTCCATCATCGGTATCGGAATCGGCATCCTGCCCGGCATCGGCGGATCGACCTCCGGCCTCCTGGCCTACACGACGGCGAAAAACCGCTCCAAGTATCCGGAGAAGTTCGGCACAGGCATCATCGACGGCGTCATCGCTTCCGAGACCGCGAACAACGCGACCGTCGGCGGCTCCATGATCCCGCTGCTCTGCATGGGTATCCCCGGCAACACGGTCGCGGCGATCTTCCTGGGCGGCCTGCAGGTCCACGCGATCAGCCCCGGTCCCCTGATTTTCGACAAATCCGGACAGTATGTCTACGGCATCTATCTGGCGCTCATCATTTCGACGATCTTCATGCTGATCTTCGAGCGCCTGCTGCTGCCGCTCTTCGTCAAACTGCTGGATATCCCGAAGCACATCCTGCTTCCCTGCATCGTCGTCATGTGCTGCGTGGGCGGCTACTCCGCCAACAGCCGCGTCTTCGACGTGCAGTGTATCCTGATCTTCGGTCTCCTGGGACTGCTGTTTAAGTTCCTCAAGATTCCGAGCACGCCGCTCATCATCGGTTTCATCGTCGGCGCGATGTTCGAGGAGAACCTGCGTCAGGCTCTGCAGGCCGGACACGGCAGCTGGTCTGTCTTCCTGACCCGCCCGATCGCCATGGGCTTCTTCATTGTCACCATCATCTCCTGCTTCATGACGGTCCGCAAGAACCTGGCGGACAAGAAGGCGGCAGAGGCGGCCGGCAAAGCGTTCGACACGTCCGAAGAGGAAGGCTGATCCTGAAAGAACTTTTGAAAATGCGGAAGCCTTCGCAGCAGAAGTACCGCTGCTGAAGAAAAAGAGGAAGCTTTTGAAATAAACAAAATTCCGGCGGTTCAGGGACTGCCTTTTCGGAGGCTCGCATTTCTGTATTAAAAGATTCACGCACGGCGCCCGTCGGGGAAGACCGCGGGAAGAACCGGTTCCGGTTTTCCCGGGGCGGATCCGGGGGGCGCCGCGGTTTAAATGTAAACATGACCGGCGCGGACGGCTTCCGGCCGGAAGCGATGCCGGGACAGGCGCGGGCGCACGGAGATTGTGCCTGAGAGGAGGTTCGTATGATGATTATCCGGAACGGGCATGTGATCGATCCGCTCAACGGTGTGGACGGGATCATGGACGTCGTCGTCGAGGGAAAACAGATCCGGGAGACGGGGACAGATCTTCCTTTTAAGGAAAGCGACAATGTGATCGATGCACAGGGCTGCTACGTGGTTCCCGGTCTCATTGACCATCACGCGCATGTACAGCCGCTCGCGAAGATCGGACTTCCCAGCGAGGCCAGCTGTTTTGCTTCGGGCGTCACCACGGTTGTAGACGCAGGGAGCACCGGGTGCGCGAATTTTATTTACCATTACGGGATCCTGGAGCGTCTGCGGCTCGATGTGCGCGCCTACCTGCATGTGTGCACGACGGGGCTCGACAGCCTGCCGGGGTGCCTGGAGGATGTCAATCCCAATCACTGGGACCGCTCTGCGATCCGGGAATGCTTCGCGCGTTTCGGCGGAAAGGGCGGAAGGCTGGTCGGCCTGAAGCTTCGCACGAGCGCTCCGATCGTCGGCAGCCTGGGATACAGTGTGCTGGAGAAAACCGTGGAGCTGGGCGAAGAGCTGGGTGTTCCTGTCATGGTGCACTGCACGAATCCGCCCGGACCTCTGGCTGATCTGCTGAAGCTCCTGCGCAAGGGCGACACGATTACACATATGTACATGAATATCGGCCCGAACCTGATCGGCGAGGACGGGAAGGTCATCCCGGAGGCCTATGAAGCCAGGGAGCGGGGTGTTTACTTCGAGGCGGCTGACGCCAGAGCGCATTTCGGACTGCCTGTTGCCCGGGAGGCTATCAAGCAGGGCTTTTTACCGGACTTTATCGCTACGGACACCACAAAACTCAGCATGAATCTGCGCCCCACCGCCTTTAATATGGCGATGCAGATCAGCAAGTATGTGGCGCTCGGTATCGATCTGGTCACGGCGATCACCTGCTCGACGGTCAACCCGGCCAGGGAGCTCGGCATTCTGGACATCGCCGGCTCGTTGACAGCGGGACATCCCGCGGACATCGCGGTCCTGCGGCCCGTAGATATGGACACGGTGCACGGCGACCGGCCCTACGGCGCGAAGGACCAGCACACATTCGTAGGACACCGTCTGTACCAGCCGGTCCTGACTGTCAAGGCCGGGGAGATGGTATTCCGCGACATGACATTCTAAACGGTTTCCGGATGGTCTGAAGCGGATCTGCCGGCGCGGACGGATTCTGTACCGGCTTTTCAGCAGACAGATCTTCCCGACACGATTGATTCTACTTGTTTGAATTTTCCGGTATTCAATAAAGGGCCCGGTTCCGGTTTTTGTCCCGCGCGGACAGCAGACCGGAATCGGGCTTTTTTTTCGGGGTGCCCCGAAGTATGCCGGAGTGCTCCGGAATGTTCCGGAATAATCCGGAATGTTTTGGAATACTGTGGAAGCTGTTTGAACGATCGGGCTCCGGAGTGCTCCGGAGCGGCCGGATCAGGCGGTTTTCCGCTGTTTCCGGTCCGGCATGTCCCTTTGTTATGTCTGTGGAAACGGGGAAATATGCTATTTACAAAATATTTTTGTGGAACAGTTGAAAAACTCTTTGTTTTACTTTGTCAATATTTTTCTTTATCATTTTTTACAAGGGGAGGGCCGCAATAAAAATGGCCCGGGGAAAAGATGCTTGAAAATTGAATGGTTTGACGGCCTTGAAAAAAGGGTGAATTGTACCGCAGACAGGTGTTGATCCTGATCGCCCCGGAAAGACCGGACGGAGATGGGGGCTCTATGAATCTTAAGACAATTGAGTATTTTCTGGTGACCGCAGAAGAGGAGAATGTGACAAAGGCAGCAGAAAGGCTGTATATCAGTCAGCAGGCGCTTTCCGCGCATATCAAGCGTCTTGAGGAAGAATACGGCGTTGCTTTTTTTGACAGAAAGCCTGTTTTCCGCCTGACGGAAGCCGGACGAAGAATGGTGTTTTACGGGAAACAGCTCCTGAAAACAGAAGAGGAAATGAAGGCGGACTTTTCTGATATTGAAATCCATTCGAGGGCGACGCTGCGCGTAGGCATTTCCCGGCTGCGGAGCGGGGCCTTTTTCCCGCATATCTGGGAGCTGTACCGCACATCGCATCCGAATATCTCGATCGAGCTTGTGGACGGAAACAGCCGGGAGCTGAGCGAATATCTCTCGGTCGGCAAAGTGGATCTGTATATCGGAATCGATACGCCGGTCGTCCCGATCTGGAAGGCGGAATACCTGTATGTCGAGTGCTGTATATGCCTGTTCCGCCGGTCTCTCCTGCAGCAGTATTACCCGGAAAAATGGAGGACTATGCTGCAGGAAATGGAAAAATCCGGTGTCAGCCTCCAGGAAATGACCCGCATGCCCTTTATCGGAATGCGGGATAACAACCGGCTTCGCAAGACGGTTGACAAGTCGCTTCCGAGAGATATCAAACTGACCTATATTCTCGAGTCAAATCAGCAGGATCTGATCTGCAGAATGGCGGCGGACGGGTACGGAGTCGGGCTGGTTTCCCCGGCCGCGTTCTATCGTTTTACAGAGGAGACGACCGACCGGGAACTGAGTGATCTCTGCGCGTATCCGCTTGACGATACTGTGGAAAAAAACCGCTGCGAGCTGGTGTACCGCAGCGACTGGAGAGTCCCGCGCTATGTGCAGGATTTTATCGAGGATACCCACAAAGCTTTCAGTATATATGAGGAAAAAATGCATTTTCACGTCGATGCCTGAGGCGGTCTCCATGCAGGCCGGACAGAGACGTTGAAAAGTATTAGGTAAATAAAGAAGCAGACAGAACAGGTAAATAAAACCGGACGGACGGGACTCCCCGCCTGCCCGGTTTTTCTGATTTCCGGCAGCGGACCGGATTCTTTCGGGGTGCTTAACGGATGTTGTCCGGCCGCTTTTTCATTCATTTTTTATACACACAGAAAGATTCACATGGACGCATGAAAGGGTTTACACAGAAGCGGCGCACATTGAAGTGTTTCGTATGGAAGAGGTCAGCAGGGAAGAG
>JAUNJS010000544.1 GCA_030533125.1 Eubacteriales bacterium
GAAAGACCGGTATCTCCGTCGTCGGCATTTTTACTCCTGTTCAATGGTTTTGTAAAGTTATCCAGTCAATTATTGTTCTTCTTCGTAGATAAGTTCTCATACTTCGCAGCCTAAGACTGCGCTCTTTCCCTTGAAAACAAAGGAGTTCATGTAACAAAAAAGGTGCAACCCATCTGGGTATGGTAAAATGGTAATAACGACAAAACCATGCATACTCAGGAGGATTACACCATGAATAGCATAGCAGATATCTTCGATAATGGCAAACCACTGTTGGACGGAATCACACATTTTTTCGACAAGTACATCGGCTGTGGTCTCCTTCGCAAATGCGGCATCCGAAAGCTCGTCGACTCATTTACTGAGTGCCGGGATTATGAGTATATTGACAATCCCATCCTCCGTCTTATCGGGGATGTGAAAACTTCCAAAGTCCTTCCGAAATGCGTTAGTGCAAAAAAGCTTCTTATTGACAAGATCCTTGCCTGTTTCCATACAGCAGCAAGTCCGTATATCATGTTCAAAACAGGTACGTTTTTCAGCGACTATAAGTAAGGATACTTTTTACCGGTTTGACCTTAACGAAAAAGCCAACTGGGAACGGCTGCAGCTGGAAACGGCGAGAAATGTCATCCTCGATATTGAGTCACGTACAGATGAAAAACATATAAACTGCCTGATTTTTGATGACTCCCTCTACCGTCGTACAGGTGGTAAAGGAACAGATCTCTGTGCAAAGGTCTTCGATCATAATGATAACAAAATGCGTGTCGGATTCCGCATGATGACCGGCGGATGGTCTAACGGAGAAATCTATATTCCCTTCCAGCAAAGTCTGATGACAACACGCAAAAGCCATCTTATGATCGGAAAAGATGAGCACGTTGACGGACGTACACTGAGGGGAAAGCGCCGCACCAGGGCCAAAGAAAAGGGAACTGCCGTTGTCCAGTCTATGGTCCAGGAGGCGCAAAAGGCTGGAATCCCGTTCGATTACGTACTTTTTGATACATGGTTTTCCAATCCTGCTCAGCTTGCAGCTCTTAAAAGCATCGGTGCTGACGTTATAGCGATGATCAAGAAAAACAGCACCAAATATACGCTGCCTGACCCCTCGGACGATCAGGTTAAGAGCTTAAACGTAAAAGAGATCTACAGCCGCTTCAGGAAGCGCCCCGGGAACTCAAAGTATCTCCTTTGTGTGAACGTGAAGGTTTCCGACCGGAACGGGGATTCTATCCCCGCCAAACTTGTCTATGCCCGCAATCGGAACAACAAAAAACAGTGGGTATGCTTTGTATGCACCGACATGCGCCGTTCACCGGAAGATATTCTCCGGATCTATACTGCAAGATGGGCCTGTGAAGTATATTTTTCGGTCGCAAAGAGCTGCCTGAAACTGCGCACGGAATGCCACAGCACAAGTTATGATGCAATCACCGCCCATATGGTATTCGTGGCGATCCGATATATGATACTGGCGGTAATCCGCTTTGAAAACACTGACAATCGAGGAATCGAAGAGATCATGTATGGGATCCAGCGGGAGATCATCAATGAGATGATGAACTGTGCTATCATCCTGATCATCGATACGCTTCTTGACAGTGTCCGTGAGTGCTTTGGAGCAACCGAAAGTCAGATCAAAGAGCTTGTCAACGTATTTATCAGCAAGCTTCCAGAAGTCTGGAGATGTCGATTCACGGCCCCACAGGCAGGATGAAACTATTTTTGTCTGTTACATACAACAAATATGAGGGTTTCACGCAGTTTTTAGGCTGCGAAGTATGAGTAAATATTATACATCCCACTCAATTAAAAATATCACAGTTCCGGAGCTGTCTTTCCCGAAATCTCCATCATTCCATTTGTATGCCGTATCCTTGTAATAAAACAATGCATAATCTTCTGATCCATTACTGTTGTCGGGCTGTCCCTTGAGCCAGTTTTCATATCCGTTTAAAGATCCATCAATCCAATACCAATTGTTTTCTGAGTCTTCATCTGTATAACCGAAATATGCGCTTTGGTACCCTCTATCGTAAAAGACATAGTCATATAAAGCTTCATTTTCAGAAGCATTATTGATTACCGCAAGATATCCTCCCCGACCTTCGCAGTAGCTTTCTGCATCCCAAAAAGAATCTATGCTTCCAGTTCGCATGGCGTAGTAAGTATGCCCATTG
>JAUNJS010000545.1 GCA_030533125.1 Eubacteriales bacterium
AAACAAACGAAACAGGGCAGAGGGCCGCAGGACACTGCCGGATAAAGAAAAGGCGGCAGGTCTTCCTGCCGCCTCCGATCACATCGGGCTGTCCTTATTATCTGAAATTCCTGTTTCCGAAGTGCATAAGGGCAATCATGCCGGGTCCCACATGGGCGCCGATGACAGGTCCGATTGAACAGATATACACATTCGCGCCGGGGTTGATTCTGCGGATCTCGTCCGCCATCTTCTGCGCCCTCTCGTGACAGTCGGCGTTGGAAATTACGACGTTGGAAGACGGAGAATCCGAATGCGCTCCGGCGTAATTCTCAAGCATGAATTTGAGGGCGCGGGGGATGCCGCGCTGTTTGGATATACCGATCAGTTTTCCGTTATCATCGATCTTCAGGACAGGTTTCAGGTTCAGGACATTTCCCGCGAAGGCAGCCGTGGCAGAAATGCGGCCGCCGCGCTTCAGGTAATCAAGGTTTTCAACCATAAACCAGTAGCACAGGCGCGAAGCATTTTCCCGCAGAAAAGCGGCATTTTCCGCAAGGCTCTTTCCTTCATCGCGCAGACGCAGTGCCTCCATCAGCAGGAGCCATGTTCCGCCGGTCGCGCCGAGGGTATCCACACACTCGATCTGCATGCCGGGGTTATTCTCCAGGACGGCGCGCCTTGCCGTGAGCGAGCTCTCATAGGTGTTGCTCAGTCCGCTGGACAGGCATAGATAGAGAACATCCTTCCCTTCCCGCGCTGCTTCCTTGAAAGTCACCTCATAGTTGTAGGGCGTGATCTGGCTGGTACCGGTCAGTGAGCCGCTCCTCATTTTGTCATAAAAGCTCTTCATCTCCTCTTCCGAGGGCGGGGCTTCCATTACAAAAGAGTTTCCGTCAATTGTATATTCCATCTGGATAAAGCGCACGCCGTGTTCTCCCAGATAATCGGGATCGATATCAATCGATCCGTCAACGTATATTTCATATTTCCTCGCGTCGCTCAACTGTATGCACCTCCTGCATCAGGCCGTATTAAACAAATAACAGTAAAAAAAGTTCCGGAAGTCCCAATCAAAGAAACTCTCATCGACCGGGAAATTCTCATCGATCAGGCAGTCTCATCCGGAAAGAAGTTCTTGAAAAAGTAACACATGTGAATTATTATACAATTGTTTATGACATACAACAACAAGGTTATCCTTAATTGAGGTTTATTGCACATTTTTTTTCAATTTTGTTTCAAAAAACACATTGTATCAAAAACATGTGTAGTAACCGGTGATCAAAGCTCCCCGGATTGCTCCGCGCAGAGGTATCGAAAATGACAGAAGAAAGCAGACAGCATGAACCGAAGAAAAACAGAGGGACGGACCGCCGCGTCGCGCGCACAAAAAGGAATGTGCGCATGGCGCTGATCCGGCTGCTGTCCCAGAAACCGCTCGGCGAGATTACGGTGACGGAACTTGCCGGGGCTGCCGACATCAACCGCAAGACATTCTACAATTATTACAGCGATGTCTCCATGGTCGTTGAGGAGATCGAAGATGAAATCGCGGCTGATTTCGCGTCTGCCATCCATACTATTGATTTCCAGAATATCAGCAGGAATCCGTCCGATATCTATCTGACACTGGCGCGTCTGATCGAGAAGGATCTGGAGTTTTACGCCAGTGTTTTCGCCGCCCAGGAACAGGCATCCCTCCTGCAGAAGATTATTGCGCCGCTCAAAGAACAGCTCTGGATAAGCTTTAAAGATCAGGTAGGACAGGACGCCGATGAATTCGAGTTTCTGCTTGAATTCGCCATCTCCGGCATGGTCGCCGTATATCAGAAGTGGTTCAATACAGGGCGAAAGCAGGATATCGAAGCGCTTTCCAGGAAGATCAGTATCCTGACGTTCAGCGGGATCAACGGACTTACAAAGGTCTGACGGTCCGCTTTCCGCTGAAAGCTTCCGGACAGCGGGGTGGCGTTAAAATGAAATATCGGCGTTAAACGAAAAATCTATGATACGATTGAGAATATGACGAGAAACAATGTGTCGACGGTACGATAAAGAAACCGACGATAAAACAATGCGTTGATGTCACGATAAAAGAACATGACGATAGATCAATGTGTCGATCGTACGATATAAAAACAGCGCGTCCTTTTCAGGACGCGCTGTTTTATTTTAAGATTCGTGCTGTTTTATGATAAGATACG
>JAUNJS010000020.1 GCA_030533125.1 Eubacteriales bacterium
CCCCTTTGCATTCGCAGAGCATGCGGGCATGGCGAAGGATCATCTGGATGACCGCGCGGCGGGCGGGCCGTTCCGGGGTCGTGCGGTCGGTCAGGTAGTCCGAGATTTCATGGAAAATCCAGGGGTTTCCTCTGGCGGCGCGGGCGATCATGACGGCGTCGCAGCCGGTCTCCTCCATCATGCGAAGGGCGGAGGGGCCGTCCACGATGTCCCCGTTTCCGATGACGGGAATGTCCAGCGCTTCTTTGACGCGCCCGATGGAGGTCCAGTCTGCCCTGCCCGAATACATCTGGGCGCGGGTGCGGCCGTGCACCGCGACGGCGGCTGCGCCGCCCTGCTGCGCTGCGAGGGCACATTCGACAGCGTTTTCGCTGCCGTCTTCGAAGCCCCTGCGGATCTTGACGGTGATGGGGCGGCTGGTTCCCGATACGGCGGCCGCGACGATTTTCTCGATCAGAGGGGGTTCCTTCATCAGCGCGGAGCCCTCTCCGTTCGCGACGACCTTATGGACCGGACATCCCATATTGATGTCCAGGATATCAAACTCCCTGTCCTCGATCATTTCGCAGGCGCGGGCAATGATCTCCGGCTCGCGTCCGAAGAGCTGGAGCGAAACGGGAGCTTCTGCCGGCTGTGTCTGCATCAGTTCGGCAGTGCGGGCGTTCCGGTATGTGATGGCTTTCGCGCTGATCATTTCCATGCAGACAAGCGAGGCTCCCTGTTCCCGGCAGAGCAGCCGGAACGGGAGGTCGGACACGCCCGCCATCGGCGCGAAAATCACGCGTCCCGGGATCGTCACGGCGCCGATCTGAAAAGGAGTGTTTCTGTTTTCTGTCATTCTTACCTCGTATGGCTGTGTATGGGGGTACTCCCCGTGCTGTCGATTCTGTCCCGCTCTCCCTGACATTCAAGTCTTATGAACATGGCACCGGGGCGTTCTCTGTGCTGTCAATTCTGTTCCGCTCTCTCTGACATTCAAGTCTTATGAACATGGCACCAGGGCGTTCTCTGTGCTGACAATTTCGTTCCGCTCTCTCTGACATTCAAGTCTTATGAACATGGCGCCGGGAAGCTCTCTGTGCTGTCAATTCTGTTCCGCTCTCCTGCCGCGGCATCCTTCCGCGGTTGCGAGCGGAAGAGAGGGCATTCCCGCTGCCCCTTATCGTCTGTTCCGATCCAAAACAGGCGCCGGATGCAGGCGATCTGGCAGGTCCGGAAAACGCCCGCAGAATACAGGCGCTCAGGGATCCTCTTCGTAGTCCTCGATCAGGTCCGCAGGATTCTGGTGCAGGAAAGTCACGCGGTAATAGATCGACAGGGCTTCGAGCATTTCACGTTTTTTGCGGCGGATCTCGCGGATCAGAAGACGGGCGCCGATTTCGTCATACATGAGGTCGCCCTCTTCGTGGCGCGTATCGAACTCTACATCTCCAAGGGGCGTGAAGGAGATCGTAAAAATGCCCCCCGCCTCTTCTGTAAAAAGGACACAGATGATATGGAGTTCCTCCTTGATGTGGCCGGGAATATTGTCGAACTGTTTGTTAAAATAGTATTTTTTTTCGTATGAATTGGCGCCGCAGATCACAATGCGGTACTTGTCCTGCACGGCGTATTCTTCTTCGTTAAAACTGGCTGGTTCCATTCTTTTCCTTCCGTTGCGTGTCCGCGTAAACCGGCGTGGACGCGCGCGTGTGCCCATCCGCGGCTCTCTCATGCTCCCGGCGGCGCTGTGCTGTGCTTTGCGTAAACCGGCGTGGACGCGTGCATATGTATATTCGCGGCTCTCTCATGCTCCCGGCGGCGCTGTGCTGTGCTTTGCGTAAACCGGCGTGCCTGCGCGTGTTTGCCCATCCGCGGCTCTCTCATGCTCCCGGCGGCGCTGTGCAGCGCGTAAACGCGTAAATCGGTGTGCCCGCGCGCGTATGCTTGCTTTATACGTATCCGTTGACGCCGCGGACCGAGACTTCTCCGGAACCGACGGCGATGAGGGGTCTCTCCGGGTCAATGAACAGGCCGGCGCCGGCCGGGGCTGTGCCCGCGATGGGAGATCCGGACGCGCCGGACGGTTTTTCGCCCTGCTCGTCCGGCTGCACGAGGAGCTCTCCGCGCTCGTTGATGCCGGCGGCGATGCCGGTAAAGGGGCTTTTGGGGTCCAGTACATGGACGTGCCTTCCCAGATTGACCAGTCCCGCCTCGTACGCGGGCCGGAGATTTACGAAATCCTCTGTCTGTGTGAAGATGTTGTAGTTCTCTTCGAAATGATTCCAGATCGATGCGGTGAGCGCGGCGCGGTTCACTTTTTTCCCCAGTGCCAGCGCGTAGGATGTCGCGTTCTGGGCAATCTCCGGGTCGAGCTTCGTCTGGTTGACATTGAGTCCGACACCGATCGTGATCGCGCTGATCTCGTTGTCCTCCATGCGCATCTCCGTGAGAATGCCGCAGAGCTTGCGGTAGGGGCCGTCCTCCAACGACACGACGATGTCATTGGGCCATTTGATCCCGAAACGGCAGGTATGCTGCGCCGTCCCTGTGCCCGGCGCGGGCTCTTTTATATCTGTAAGCTGTTCCAGGGAAGCCTGGTAGACGGACAGGGCCATGACGACGGTCAGCATGGGCGTGACGTCAGGGCGCAGGTCGGGTTTCAGGAGGATGCTCATGTAGATGTTTCCCTCCGGCGGGGAGATCCAGCTTCTGCCTCTGCGCCCTTTGCCGGAGGTCTGGCGCGACGCGATGGCGAGTGTCCCGTGCGGATAGCCCTGCGCAGCGAGGGCAAATATATCGTCGTTGGTGGAGCCTGTCTCCTCCGTGAAGACGATCGGGCGCCCCGCCCAGGCCGTCCTGAGTTTTCCGGCGATCTGCTCCCGGTTGAAAACATCTGTCTCCTGCATGGAAAGGAGGCGGTAGCCTCTGTTGGTCACCGCCTCGATGGGATATCCCTCTTCTTTCAGTTTCTGTATGTTTTTCCAGACTGCCGTGCGGGACACGCCGAGCATCCGGCAAAGTTCCTGTCCGGACACAAAGCCGTCTGTTTCCGTCAGCCGCTGCACGATCTGTTGTTTTTTATCCAATCGTCATGTCCCCCTGTCACACGAATCCGGAAACGCCGCGGCCGCTGTCACGCCAGTGTCGCGGCGGGCACGAAACATGCTTCGCACCATAAATGCCCGCTTTTTCCTGTGGCCGCTGTCACGCCAGTGTCGCGGCGAGCACAGCTTTGATGGTGTGCATGCGGTTTTCCGCTTCTTCAAAGACGCGGGACTGCGGGCCTTCGAAGACAGCGTTGGTGACTTCGAGCTCATTCATGCCGTACTTCTCGTGGATCTGCCGGCCGATGCTGGTGCCGAGGTCGTGGAAGGCCGGCAGGCAGTGCATGAAGATCGCGTTGTCCGAGGCGAGGGACATGAGCTTCTCCGTGACCTGATAGGGTTTCATCTGCGCGATGCGCTCACCCCAGGCTTCCATGGGTTCTCCCATGGAGACCCATACGTCGGTGTATAGGACGTCCGCGTCCTTCGCGCCCTTCTCCGGATCCTCCTCGAGGGTGATGCTTCCGCCGGTCTGCTCCGCAATCTGACGGCACTGCGCTGTCAGTGCTTCGTCCGGGAAATAGTCTTTACCGCCGCAGAGGGTGATGTGCATGCCGCACTTGGCGCCGGCCACCATCCAGGAGTTGGCCATATTGTAGCGGCAGTCGCCGAAAAAGCTCAGGCGGATCCCCCGGATATGTCCGAAGTGCTCGCGGATGGTCAAAAGGTCTGCCAGCATCTGGGTGGGGTGAAATTCATTGGTCAGGCCGTTCCAGACCGGGACACTGGAATACTTCGCGAGGTCCTCCACAATCTCCTGCCCGAAGCCGCGGTATTCGATCCCGTCGAACATGCCCGCGAGGACGCGCGCCGTGTCCGCGATGCTCTCCTTGTTGCCGATCTGGGAACCGGACGGATCCAGATAGGTGGATGCCATGCCCAGGTCGTGCGCCGCGACTTCAAAGGCGCAGCGGGTGCGGGTGCTGGTCTTTTCAAAAATAAGGGCAATCATTTTGCCCTCGCAATAGCGGTGGGGAATGCCGTTTTTCTTTTTTGCCTTCAGATCCGCGGCCAGTTCCACGAGCGCGGAAATCTCCTCCGGCGTATAGTCCAGTAATTTGAGAAAATCTCTGTTTTTGAGGTTGATCATCTGTTTTTCCTTTCTGCGGTGCTGCCGCAGATCCCGGCGCGCCTTGGAACAGGACAGCGCCCACAAACACCTGCCTCACTGCGGGGAAGAGGGTTTGTGAGCGCCTTCGTTTCTCGTACCCTGTGCCGGAAATTCTTATGAACTCCGCGCCTTATTTTTGCGTTCCTGTTTTACGCCAGTGTCGTGGGATTCCCGACCTTGAGCTTTCCCTGTCCGGGAGCGGGATTTCCGCTGCCGTTCGCAGGAGCGGACTTGGGCTGTTTCTCCACGGCGGCGGAGCCGTCGGCAATGCCCTTGAGGGAAGCGGCGAGGCCGGCGATTCCCTGGATCTCGGAAGGGATGATAATCTTCGTCGCGCTGCCGTTCGCGGCCTTCTCAAACGCCTCGAGGCTCTTGATCGTCAGGACGGCGTCGTCGGCGCCGGCCTCTCTGATCATGCGGATCGCGTCGGCATTCGCCTCCTGCTCCATGCGGATCGCTTCCGCACGGCCTTCGGCCTCTTTGATCGCCTTTTCCTTCTGTGCTTCCGCGGCGAGGATGGTCGCCTGTTTGTTGGCCTCCGCCTGCAGAATCATGGATTCCTTCTTACCTTCGGCGATTAGGACGGCGGATTTCTTCTCACCTTCCGCCTTGAGGATGGACTCACGTCTCTCACGCTCGGCCTTCATCTGTTTTTCCATCGCCTCGCGGATCGCCGTGGGCGGTGTGATGTTCTTGAGCTCGACACGGGTGACTTTGATGCCCCAGGGATCGGTTGCCACGTCGAGGGCGGCGCGCATCCTGGTATTGATCGTCTCACGGCTGGTCAGGGTCTCATCCAGTTCCATATCACCGATGATATTACGGAGCGTCGTAGCAGTCAGGTTCTCAATCGCCATGATCGGATTTTCGACGCCGTATGTATAGAGCTTCGCGTCCGTGATCCGGAAGAAGACGATGGAGTCGATCTGCATCGTGACGTTATCCTTTGTGATCACGGGCTGCGGCGGGAAGTCGACGACCTGTTCCTTCAGGTTTACGCGGCGTGAAACGCGGTCGATGAACGGCACCTTGAAATGCAGGCCCGCCGGCCAGGTGTCCATGTAGGTACCGAGGCGCTCCAGCACGTAGGCATGCTCCTGCGGCACAATCTTGATGCAGGATGTCACAATGATCAACAGAATTATGATCAGAATAACAAACAAAATAAAACTGGGAATAAACATATTGTCTCCTCCTGAAATGATATTGGTGGTTCCTACCTAAATCATACCTGTCCTTCCGGCCTTTTTTCGACGATCAGCTTAACGCCCTGTATGGCGCGGATCCTGGCGATTTCTCCCTTCTTAAAGATCTGGTCATTGTCGTATGCCCTCGCCATCCAGTACTGTCCGTCAATCTGCGCTTCTCCGGTTCCCCGGAGGTTGTCAATCTGTTCTGTCACGAGAACCTGCTGCCCGATCATCCTGTCGAGGCTCGTCTTGCCGGTCCCCCTGCGCATATATTTCAGCGCCAGAGGCCTTGTGACAAGCAGGAGGATCAGGGAAACGGCTGCGAAAATGCCTGTCTGCAGCCACAGAGGGCCGCCCATGAAGGCACAGATCAACGCAGCTACCGCGCCGCCCGCAAACCAGATCGTCGTCAGTCCGGCGGTAAGCGCCTCAACCAGTAAAAGCGCGGCTGTCACCAGCAGCCATGTTACAATCGCGTTCACGCGCAATCACCTCCTCTCGTTTTTCAATTTCTACAAGTATAGATAGTAGCACAATCAATGCTTTGTCTCAATGAAAAAAAACGTGGCACCAGTGAAAATTACATGAAAGAATAATTACGCAATCGGACCCGTGTATAAACAGGATGTGTCCGGCGCCGGCATAACAGGGCCGGCTGTCTGCCGCGCGGGAAGCGGCTGTGCCCGGCGCTGGCAAAAGGGCCGGCTGTCTACCGCGCGGACCGCGGCTGCGCCCGGCGCTGGCGGGATGCCTCAAACAGCAGGATGCCCGCCGCCATAGCGGCATTGAGGGACTCCGCTCCTCCCGCCATGGGAATGATGATTTTTTCATCCGCGGCCGCTGTGAGGGCGTCGGAGAGGCCGTTCGCCTCATTTCCGATCAGGAAAGCGGCCCCTTCCGCAAGAGGGAGCGCGTCATAGGGGCGTGTGCCGCCGAGGTGCGCGGCATATGTCCGGATGCCGTCCCCCCGGAGAATGCCGATGTCCGCGCGCAGGTCATCGCTGACCAGGAACGGCATGCGGAAAATCGCGCTCATCGTCGCGCGGACGACCTTCGGGTGAAAGAGGTCGACGGTGCCGCGGTTCATGAGGATTCCTGTGGCGCCGGCGGCTTCCGCGGTCCGGAAGATGGTTCCCAGATTGCCGGGATCCCTCAGGTCTTCCAGGAGCAGAAGGAGGGGGGCTTCCGGTGCGTGCTGTCCGCACGGATCCTTTCCGTACAGATCTTTCCGCGTCCAGGAGGGCATTTTCACCGCGCACAGGATACCCTGGGGAGTCGTGGTGTCCGCGGCTTTTGCCATCACCTCCTCCGTGACGATGGTGAGGGCGTGGTCCTGCGCCTTCCGGAGTTCTTTCTCAGACGCGCCCCGCAGCCAGTTTTCGGTCGCGTAGACCTGCTCGATGAAGCGGTCCGGCGTATCCATGCAGAGCCTGGTCCCCTCGATCAGAAACAGGCCTTCCTCCCTGCGCGTCCTGGCCTTCCTGCGGAGTTCAACGAGATGGCGGATTTTCGGGTTTGCGGTGGATGTGATTTTGTCAGGCATAATTCAAATCATATTTACTGTAAAACCTCCGGCGATGCGGCCGGACACCGCGCAAGCTCGCTTGCAGCGGGGGCCGGACATTTCGCCGGGCCACATGTATGAGCAAAAAAGCAGCGCGACGCGTAAGCGCGCGATGCGATTTGCGAATACAGGTGGCAGGAGTGCGGGAGTGCGGCTTAAGCCGCACGGAGCAATCCGAAGAGCTTTTACTCTCTGGTGGAGCCGGGAAGCCCCGGCATGGCGGTTTACCGTAAAAGCTCCGGCGATCATCAGATGTCTTTAAAATGTTTGCAGCTTTCTCAAAACATCCTGCAGGCACAGCCCTGTGTTTCGACAGGAGCGGATAGGATGGAAAAAGGGCGGACATCGCCCGCCCTCTGAAATATAGTGTCGTACTGTGCCGGAAATCTGATTGTCCGCATTGTCCGCGAACCGCTTGCGGCATCCGCCGTCTGTCGCGGAAAAAGGTCGAAGCGGGTCTGTCCCGTTCTGTTCCGGAACAAAGCCCCGGACCGGAGACTGCGGATCAGAGGTTCTTGCTGATGTTGTATTCGTATTCCGGGAACCCCTTGGTCATCTGCAGCGCCTCTTCAATGTCAAGGTCGACAAATCTGCCGTCCCTGTAACAGACGACGCGGTTTGTCTTGCCCTGCAGGAGGATGTCGGTCGCGTAGGCGCCCATAATGGAGGCGTAGTAGCGGTCCTTGCAGGTCGGCGCGCCGCCGCGCTGCATATAGCCGAGGATCGTCGCGCGGGTCTCGATGCCTGTAGCCGCCTCGATCCGCTTGGCCATGGAGGTGGAGTGCCCGATTCCCTCCGCGTTGATGATCAGGTGATGTTTTTTGCCTTTGCGGCGGTTCTCTATGATATGGTCGACAATTCTCTGCTCGCTATAGTCGTATTTCTCCGGAATCAGGATGTCCTCAGCGCCGTTGGCAATGCCGCACCAGAGGGCGATGTATCCGGCATGGCGTCCCATGACCTCGATGATGGAGCAGCGCTCGTGGGAGGAGGAGGTGTCCTTGACCTTGTCGATCGCGTCCATGGCGGTGTTGACAGCGGTGTCAAACCCGATCGTATATTCCGTGCAGGCGATGTCGAGGTCGATTGTGCCGGGAAGACCGATGGTATTAATGCCGTGGCGGGCAAGCGCCTGGGCGCCGCGGTAGGAACCGTCGCCGCCGATGACGACGATGCCGTCGATCCCTTGTTTACGGCAGATATCCGCCGCCTTTGCCTGTACTTCTTCCTCTTTGAACTCCAGGCACCTGGCAGTCCCGAGGATTGTGCCGCCCCTCTGAATGATGTTAGCGACATCGACCGACTGCATATCAAAGATCTCCTCATTGAGAAGGCCCTTGTAGCCGCGCATGATTCCCTTTACCCTTACCTTGTTCGCCAGAGCCTCGCGGACCACAGCGCGGATCGCGGCATTCATTCCGGGAGCGTCACCGCCGCTCGTCAGCACGCCGATTGCATTGAACTCTTTTTTGGTTTCCATAAAGCTCTCCTTCCTCAAAGGGACAATTTTCACGTCCGGCAACAGCGGTGATCATAACACTGCTAAGGATTGCCACATAGTATTGGTGCGGCTGTCCTAAACAAGATTTTAGACTATCTTGCGAAGTAATGCAATAAAAAAAACGGTCACTGGAGGGCGACGTTCCGCGGCCCGAGAATCTCTCTGAACTGCCCGAGGACAGTCTCGTCGGCGCGGATTCCCTGGCCGGGGGGAAGGGTCTTTCTGGCCTTGCGGTCTTCGAGGTAGATGATGACCTGGTCGCGGCCTCCATGCGCGGCGACGACGGACAAGACCCTTGATTTGGCAGCTTTCCACGCGCCGAGATCCGGGAAGCGCAGCCAGAGCCGGCGGGGAACGTCGTCGAAGGGGATGATTTCGTCCGCGATGAGTTTGCCGTCTTTTTCCTCTTCGAGAGAGACGCGGCCCCGGATAAAGACGCGGGCGTCTTCGTTCAGGGCATGCGCGCTCTCCTCGTAGACGCGCGGAAAGGCAATGACCTCCACGGTGCCGGTCATGTCTTCGATGGTCAGAAACGCCATGACCTGGTCGTGTTTGGTGTCTTTAATCTTATTATCGGTTAGAATGCCTCCGATGACGGCGCTCTGCCGGTCCCGGAGCCTGGCGTTGGTGTAGTTTCCCGCAGAGGGGGAAGCGCCTTTTGCCGGCCCCGCGGAACCGGGACTGCCGGAAGCCATGGGGGAGGCGCTGTCCTCGCCGGAAGCGGCGCTGTCCTCGTCGTAGGCAAAGTCGGCAGCGGTGGCGGTGACACGGCTGCGCCAGAGGCCTTCGTAGGCTTCGAGGGGATGGCCGCTGACGTAAATGCCGAGGACTTCTTTTTCAAAAGAAAGGCGCAGTTCATCCGGATATTCGCCGATATCCGGCATGCGGATCTCGTAGTCCTTTTTGTCTTCTTCGTCCGCGATATCAAAAAGAGTCATCTGGCCGGCCATGTCGTGTTTCCGGGAGGACTGGAGGTCGTCCAGGATGCGCATGTAGACGCTCATCATCTGTTTGCGGGTGGCGCCGAGGCAGTCCAGGGCACCCGCCTTGATAAAGCTCTCCACAGTCCGGCGGTTGACGTCTTTTTCCTGTCCGGCCATGCGGGTGAGGAAATCCTTTAAGTCGCGGAAGGAGCCGCGCCGGCGGCGTTCGGCGAGAATCGCCTCGATCACGGGGCGGCCGACGCCCTTGATGGCGGTCAGCGCGTAGTGGATGCCGTCCGGGGAGACGGAGAATCCCGCTTCTCCCTCGTTGATATCGGGTGCCAGGATGCGGATCTTCATGGCGCGGCATGCCAGAATGTAGGAGGCGACCTTGGACGGGTGGTCGATCACGGAGGTCATGAGCGCCGCCATAAATTCCATGGGGTAATAGTACTTGAGCCAGGCCGTCTGGTATGCGACCACGGCATAGCAGGCTGCGTGCGACTTGTTAAAGGCGTACTTGGCAAAATCCATCATTGTGTCGTAGATGCCGGAGGCGACTTTTTCGTCGATCCCGCGGGCTACGCATCCGGGCACGTGTTCCTCCGCGTTTCCATAGACGAAATTGCGTCTCTCCTGCTCCATGACAGACTGTTTCTTTTTGCTCATGGCGCGTCGGACGAGATCGCTGCGCCCCAGTGTGTAGCCGCCGAGATCCCGGACGATCTGCATGACCTGTTCCTGGTAGACGATACACCCGTAGGTGGGTTCCAGAATCGGCTCAAGTTCGGGGCATGGATAGCGGACCGCGCCGCGGTTGTTTTTTCCTCTGATGTACTGGGGGATAAACTCCATGGGCCCCGGGCGGTAGAGAGAGATGCCGGCGATGACGTCCTCAAAGGACTCCGGCTGCAGTTCTTTCATAAAGCTCTGCATGCCGCCCGATTCAAGCTGGAAAATACCGTCCGTCCTGCCGGTGGAAATATATCTGTAGACCGCGGGGTCCGCGTAATCGAGCAGGTCCATGGAAACCACAGGGCCGACAGGATTGACAGCGGGGCGCCCGGCTCCGGCAGCGCTGCCGACGGCAGGCTCGAAGGATGGATAGGCGCCGCCCGCCTGCTCGATGGAGCGGTTCGCCATCCCGACGGCGTTCTGAATGACGGTGAGCGTCCGCAGCCCCAGGAAATCCATCTTGAGCAGACCCAGTTCTTCGATGGTTGTCATGGGAAACTGGGTGGTCGTCGATCCGTCCTGGGCGCGGGCGAGAGGCACGAGGTCCTCCGCCGGCTCGGAGCAGATGACGACGCCGGCTGCGTGGACGGAGGCGTGCCGGGGCAGGCCCTCGAGGCGCAGGCTCATGTCGATCAGCTTTTTGACACGCTCGTCGTTTTCATAGGAGCCGCGCAGGTCCGGACTCTGTTTTAGTGCTTTTTCGAGCGTGATGTTCAGTTCCTGGGGCACCATCTTCGCGATGGAGTCCACGAAGCCGTAGGGCAGGTCCATGACGCGGCCGACGTCGCGGATGACGCCGCGGGCCGCCATGGTTCCGAATGTGATGATCTGCATCACGCGGTCTTTTCCGTATTTGCGGGTGACATAGTCGATGACCTCGCCGCGCCGCTCGAAGCCGAAGTCCACGTCGATATCGGGCATGGACACGCGCTCCGGGTTCAGGAAGCGCTCAAACAGAAGGTTGTAGCGGATGGGATCGATATCGGTGATGCCAAGGGAGTAGGAGACAATCGAGCCTGCCGCGCTTCCCCTTCCGGGTCCGACCATGATCCCGTTTTCACGGGCGTAATTGATATAGTCCCAGACGATGAGGAAGTAGTCCACATAGCCCATCTGGCGGATGGTGTTCAGTTCGTACTCGAGACGTGCGCGGAGACCTTCCGCCTGCACGGCAGCAGGCTCCGCATTTCCATTGTGCTGCGCGGCAGCAGCCTCCGCAGTTTCCGCATCCCGGCCTTTCCGTGAAGCGCCGGCTTTTTCCGCGCCGCGCCACCCCGGATACCTCCGGTCCATTCCTTCTTCGCACAGTTTATTCAGGTAGGTCCAGGAGTCGTACCCCTCGGGCACATCAAATTTCGGGAGCTTCGTGACCCCGAACTCGATCTCGACATGGCAGCGGTCCGCGATGCGCTGCGTGTTCTCCAGCGCCGTCTGCGCGTAGGGAAAGCGCTGCCGCATCTCCTCCTCGCTCTTTACGTAAAACTGCCCGCCCGGATAACGCATCCGGTTCTCGTCCGAGAGCTTTTTCCCGGTCTGCACGCAGAGCAGGATATCGTGGGCTTCCTCGTCCTCGGCGTATGTATAGTGGCAGTCGTTCGTAGCGATCAGCGGGATTCCCATCTCCCGGCTCATCTTCAGGAGTTCGGCGTTCACAGTCTGCTGCTCCGGGTAGCCGTGGTCCTGCAGCTCGAGGAAGAAATATCCCTCTCCGAAGATGTCCAGATACCGCTTCGCGGCCTCCCGGGCTCCCTGCGCGTTCCCGCGCGTGATCTCGCGCGCCACTTCGCCCGCCAGACAGGCTGAGGAGGCGATAATCCCCTCGTGAAACTCGCGAAGAAGCTCCAGGTCCACACGGGGTTTATAGTAGAAGCCTTCCGTGAAAGAGCGGCTGACGATCTTCATCAGGTTCGCGTAGCCGGTGTTGTTTTCCGCCAGCAGGATCAGATGGTAGTAGCGGTCGTCGCCGTGGCTCGCCTCGCGGTCGAAGCGCGAACCGGGCGCGACGTAGACCTCACAGCCGATCACAGGATTGATGCCCTCTTTTTTACAAGCTTTATAAAAATCGATCACGCCGTACATGACGCCGTGATCGGTTATGGCCGCCGCCGTCATGCCTAGCTCTTTTACCCGGCTGACGTACTCGGAGATCTTATTGGAACCGTCCAGAAGGGAGTATTCCGTGTGGACGTGCAGGTGCGTGAAGGACATGTTTTCCCTCCTTCTACAAGCAGATTTTCCGCGGGAAACCGACATGTTACCCTGTCTTCGGCTGGCCATACTTCAGGGCATGGCGTGGTGCCACAAACCACCATGGCGGAAAGGATTTCATCCTTGGTGGAGATCCTGGATTTCCCGGCAGAAAATCCGCTGAGCTCGGTTTCCAATTCTCCGCCTCCCACCATGCCGGCGATGTCATAAGGCTTCCCGCAGAAAAGCCTTAGCAAGGACAAGGTCTTCCGGCGTCGTAATCTTGATGTTGCGATAGGCAGACTGTACCATGCGGACGCGGCAGCCGCCCGCCAGTTCCGCAACCATGGCGTCGTCGGTCAGTGTAATCCCCCGTTCGCGAAGCTTCTCTTCCTGCGCGAGCACACTGCGGTACGCATCCCGGATCAGATCAAAAGCGAAAACCTGCGGTGTCTGGACAATCCAGACATTCGCACGTACTGGTGTCGTCTCAACATTGCAGTCGGCGTCCACGATCTTGACGGTGTCCTTGGACGGCACGCCTGCCACGCACGCGTCTGTCTTCCGGACAGTTTCGTAGAGACGGGCCAGTGTGTCCTGGTCGATCAGCGGGCGGGCACAGTCATGAATGAAGACGTAGTCGCAGGGCCAGTCGATGTCCTCCAGACCCAGGGCAACCGTGAAGTACCTCTCCGCCCCGCCCGGCCGGATACCGCGGACTTTTTCAAAAGAGGCGTGCTCTCTTACGGCAGCTTCCGCGGAATTCAGGTCCTCTTCCGGCACCATAAGAAGAATGTCCGTTATAAAAGGGCACATCTGCATGGCGCGCAGGGAATAAATGAACATGGGGATTCCTGCGATCCGTATATACTGCTTCCGTATTTCCGTTCCCATCCGCAGGCCGCTCCCGGCCGCCAGAAGGATCGCGGTGCACGCTTTCTGCTCTCTTTCCTGATTCATCTCCGACATGCCGGTCTCTCCTTACCCTTTGAACAGCTGGCTTCTAATCTGAGTTGTTACTCTGAATTGTACAGGCGAAGTTCCGTCTGTGCAAGCCGCTGTTACAGCCCCCGGATCCTGTCCAGTATTTTCTTTGCCCTTTGCAGATTTATCGAGCATTTTCCGTCGCTGATGCCGACCGGGACATCCTCCGTAAAGGAATATACCATATTCACAGTCCCGTCCGGGTCACGATCATAATTATACACAAGGATCCTGTATTCGTCAGGATCTACGATCCAATATTCCCGTACTCCCGCCTCATGATATTTAAACGCTTTCAGCAGCAGGTCCCTGCTGCGGGTGGACGGTGAAAGCACTTCGATGATAAAAGGCGGCGCCCCCGTGACATATCCTTCTTCTCCAAGCATCCCGTAGTCACAGACCACAAAGATATCAGGCCGGAAAACATTCCGGTCATCTCCGGTCAGCCATACATCGGAAGGTGCGGAAAAAGCGAGGCAGTCACGTCCGCATTTTTCAATCTGAGAATTGATCCGGGTGAGAAGCTCGGTGACAAGGATCTGGTGTGCATATTTTGGAGAAGCCATGTCATAGATCACGCCGTCGATCAGCTCTGTATGCACTTCCTCAGGCAGCGATTCCCTGTCAGCCGCCGTATATTCTCCCTGCCGTTTCTGTGGCAGCAGCGGGTAACAGCTTTGATTTGGACCCGGCACATTCCGTGCCCGGCCTCCGCGGTCCCCTGTCCGGTATGCTGTCTGCGGCTCAGCGGTGATTATGCCGCTATAGAGCGGACCATATGTCGGAGGAGACAGAGAATCCTTTTTCTCCATCTGCGTTCCGTCCCTCTGCGAAGGCACAGGGGCGAGCACCTTCTCCAGCGCCTTTATGGTTTCGTAGCGCGGGGACTTCGTAAAGCCTCCCAGCACTTTCTGCACTGTAGGGAGCGGGAGATCAGCCAGTTCGGAAATCATCCGGTAGGTATATCCAAGTTCTTTCCGTCTTGTCTGCATTTCCTGAATATCCATTGAAAAGCACCTTTCTTAAAGGAGATTCCATCCGTTTTATTTCCGTTATTTTTTCTTTATTATTCCATAATCACATCAAACAAGGAAATAATTCCGTTTCAAAATTTCCATTATTATATCATAAAAGGAAATTTCTGTCAATTCAGATGCGTAAAAACAGCTCCCCGGAGGGAGCTTTCTATTGGTGTATTCATCTCTGGCCGAGGCGCAGTCCGGGGACGGCATTGAGGTCGAGACCGGAGAAGTTTCCTTTGATGTATTCAAAATACGCTGCGCTGCCGATCATGGCCGCATTGTCCGTGCACAGGACCGGCGGCGGGCAGTAGAAGGCAGCGCCCTTTTCTTCGCACATCTGCCGCATGCCGGCGCGCAGGGCGGAGTTGGCGGCAACGCCGCCGGCCAGCGCGAATTTTGTCAGGCCGTACTGATCGACCGCGTCACCCGCGTGGGAGACAAGGACGTCGACGACCGCCTGCTGGAAGGAGGCGGCAACATCGGGAACGTTCACCTGGATTCCCTTCATCCGGCTGGTGTTGAGGTAATTCAGAACAGCGGACTTCATGCCGCTGAAGCTGAAGTCATAGCGGGATCCGGAGACCTTTCCGCGGGGAAAAGTGATCGCGTGGGGATCTCCCTCTTTTGACGCTTTATCGATCTTCGGGCCTCCCGGGTAACCCAGGCCGATCTCGCGGGCAACCTTGTCGAAGGCTTCCCCCGCCGCGTCATCCTGCGTCCGTCCCAGAATCTCATAGACGCCGTAATCATGGACCAGCACCAGATGTGTGTGTCCGCCGGAAACGACGAGGCACGCGAACGGCGGCTCCAGTCCGGGATCCGCGATATAATTGGCGCAGATATGGCCCTCGATGTGATGAACGCCGATCAGCGGGATCCCGGTCGCGAACGCCAGACCCTTTGCGGCGGACACGCCGATGAGAAGCGGCCCCACCAGCCCCGGTCCGTAAGTCACTGCGATGGCATCCATCTCCTCCAGGGTCTTTCCCGCCTCCTCCAGTCCCTGCCGGATCACCTGCGTGATGCGCTCGGTGTGCTTGCGCGAGGCAATTTCGGGGACGACGCCCCCGTACAGGGTATGGATATCAATCTGGGAAGAAATCACGTTGGAGAGGACCTGCCTGCCGTTCACGACAACAGAAGCCGCGGTCTCATCGCAGCTCGATTCTATGGCCAGGATCGTCACTTCCTGTTTATACGTTTTTTCAAATATTTCCATTCTTCTGTTTTCCATAATCGTCTTTACAGAATCAGAGGGGCTCAAGAATTCCCGTTCTTCTGTTTCCGTAATTATCTTTACAGATCCCGGGGAACCCGGCAGGCTGTCACTTGTCCTCCTCTTCAGAAAACACGAGTGTCGTGCTCCTGCCGTCCTTCGCCGCCCAGGTGTCGGGGAAGATGCTTCGGGCGGTGCCCACATAGTCCTCCGGCCGGTTCAGCGAGGGACTGTAATGTGTCAGCCACAGCTCCGCGGGAGCCGCTTTTTTCGCGAGGCGTGCCGCCTCCGTGAACGTCATGTGTTTGTGCTCCCTGGCTTTTTCGTCCTTATCCGGCTCGCCGTACATACCCTCACAGATCATGAGGTCCGCGCCGGCCGCGTATTTAACGATGCTTTCACAGGGGCGGGTATCGGTCGTGTACACGAGCTTTAAGCCCTTGCGGGGCGGGCCGAGGACCATGTCAGGGGTATAGATGATGCCATCCTCCGCCTCGATCGTCTCCCCCTTCTGGAGGCGGCTCCACATCTTAAGGGGAATCGCCGCCGCCTGGGCGCGCGCGGCGTCAAAGCGGCCCGCGCGGTCCAGGGAAAACGCGTATCCGTAGCAGGGAACATTGTGGCTGACGCGAAAGGCGTGAATATGAAAATCCTTTTCCCCGGGCAGGTCAAAAGTCTGTTCTCTCTCTGTCAGTTCCAGAAACCGGATTTCAAAAGGCAGTTCCGGGGCGATCACCCGCAGGCTGTTGACAACGCGGGAAAGTCCCTTCGGTCCCACCATCAGCACCGGTTCCGTGCGCTCCGCGTTTCCCATTGTGAGCAGCATTCCGGGAAGCCCTGAAATATGGTCCGCATGAAAATGCGTAAACAGGATCACGTCGATCGGCTTGGGGCTCCAGCCCTTTTTGCGGAGCGCGACCTGCGTGCCTTCTCCACAGTCCACCAGTATTTCTTTTCCATTAAATCGGAGCATCAGGGAGGTCAGGTACCGGTACGGAAGCGGCATCATCCCCCCTGTTCCGAGCAGACATACATCAATCATTCAATCCTACTCCAATGTATTTCATTCTTTATATGGTAAACGGCTCACCTGCCAAATGTAAAAAACTCACTTGCGGAGCCACATGATCAGGCCGTCCTCCACGGGGTGGTCGTAAAACCCGGGGCGGATCCCCTCGGTTCTGAATCCGAGGCTTTCATAAAGGCGCACGGCGGGTGTATTGCCGGCGCGCACTTCCAGCGTAAAATCTGTCACGCCGTCGTTGCGCGCCTCGGAAAGCAGCGTCTCCAGCATCCGGCGGCAGATCCCCTTCCGTCTGTAATCCGGGTGCACCGCGACGTTGCTGATGTCGCCTTCCTCGAAGATCTTTTTTACACCGCAGATTCCGACAATCTTTTCCCGGTCCTCTGTCTGTTCCGGGTCTTCTTTCGGTGCCCCTTCCGCCTTATTCTCCCGGCCTTTATACTGTTCGTGATCCGGCTGATCTGCCTGATCTGCCTGATCAGCTGTCTGTTCCGGATTTTCCGGCTGCTCCGCCGCGACATAATAGGCTGCGTAGGGGAGAAGGAGGGTCGCCTTGAAGATGCTTTTCGACCAGGGTCTTGTGAAGGCGGATTTTTCAATTTCTACAGCCTGCGGGATATCCTCTTCCCGCATGCGGCGAATGATGATCGACATGTTTTTCCTCTGTGCCGCAGAGCGCCCCGCACTTCCTAATCAATCCAATCAATCCAAAAATATTTCCGACACGACCCTGCCGTTTTGCCCTCGGCGGTCTGCAGTTTTTTCAACATGAAATGAAGGGAGGCAAGGCAATCCGGATATTATTTCCGCGGCGATCTGGTGCTTTTTTACAACTTGAAATGAAGGAGGAAGGCAATCCGGATACCTGTTTTGCCCGCCGGGACTGCAGTTTTTTTACAGTTGTCCGGGCGTTGTTTTACAGCAGCAGGGAGAAATTCCGGCGCTCGCTGTGTTCCTGCTCCGCCTGGGCGAGGCGAAGGTACTCAGGACGGAAGTCATCCGCCGTGACCATACACGCGTCGCCCTGCTCTTGATAATATGCGTAGGCGAGGGCGGCAACCGCCGCCGCTCTCTGCCGGGAGAGGTGCGCGGGCGCGAAGGAATAAGGAACCTCCATGCGCTCCGCGAGGGTATTCCGGCTCACCGGGACACCGTCTCCCAGGAACACCACAGATCTGCCCCTCGTATTCAGGTCGTCAATAATCGCGGACACAGGAACGACGCACTGCGGACGGAGAACAGCCAGCTTCAGGGATCCGGGACCGGTATTCAAATCGCTTCCGGGATCTAAATTCCGTCTGTCTTCCGGATCAGTGTCCAGGCTGTTTTCCGGGTCGGTTTTCGATCCGGAACTCTGTTCCCATGCATAGATTCCCGTGTACACCTGCTGGCGGCGCGCGTCCATCAGCGGACAGACCAGGCCGTCTGTCCCGTAGAGATTATACGCGATGGAATCCACGGTGGGCACTGGAATAACAGGCCTGTCCATAGCCAGAGCCGCTCCCTTCGCGGTCGCCGCGCCGATCCGGAGACCGGTAAACGATCCCGGCCCCTTCGTGACAGCTATGGCATCCACGCTCCGCAGATCCAGATCCAGCATGCGCTTTATCTCGTCCATCATGGGAACCAGGCTCTGTGCGTGTTTCTTTTTATACTGTACGTTATAATCCGCGATCAGGACGCCGTCCTCGAGGACAGCGCATCCCGCGACCGGCCCGGAGGCTTCGATTGCCAGTATCTTCATTCCTAACCTCAGTGTTGTTTTTTCAGCTAATCGTCTAAATGATTCCTTCAGATGATTCTTCCAGCCGTTCGTGCGAATAATCCCTTCAGATTACTCTTCCGGCTGTTCGTGTGAATGATCCCTTCAGTTTGAT
>JAUNJS010000546.1 GCA_030533125.1 Eubacteriales bacterium
CTGCCGGAGACCGCCGGAGGATCGTCGAAAGACCGTCGAAAACTTTCGCCCGGAGAAACAAAAGATTGCCTTGCGGGTATTTCTTATTTATAATAGAAAATTAACCGCGGGACACGCGCCGCCGGGGATGTGGATGTCCTGCGGCCGGGCTTGCGGGGCGCGCGGTTTTCATATGCCGGAGATACCGCGGATGGATCACGCGGCGCGCCGGGACAGCCGCGGCCGGACGAAGAACGCGCCGGGACAGCTGCTGCCCGATAACTGACAGATGGAAAGGAAAATGGCGGATTTTTCTGAAGATCTCAAAAAACTGCCGGCACAGCCCGGCGTTTATATCATGCACGATGAGCAGGACGCGATTATTTACGTGGGCAAGGCGGTGAACCTCCACAACCGCGTCCGTTCTTATTTTCGGAAGATCGTCGGCAGGGGGCCTCAGATCGACCGGATGGTGAAGCAGATCTCGCGCTTCGAGTACATCGTGACCGATTCGGAGCTGGAGGCGCTGATCCTGGAGAACAACCTGATCAAGGAGCACCGGCCGAAATACAACACGATGCTCAAAGACGACAAGACGTATCCCTACATCAAGGTCACGGTGGGGGAGGCTTATCCGCGCGTCCTGTTTTCCAGGCAGATGAAAAAGGACAAGTCCCGGTATTTCGGGCCTTTTTCGAGCGCGCAGGCGGTGCGGCAGACAATCGAGCTCATCAACCGGATGTACGGGCTGCGGGACTGTAACCGCGTTCTGCCCAGGGATTTCGGGAAGGACCGCCCATGTCTGAATTTCCATATGGACCGCTGCTGCGGACCCTGTGCCGGGAATGTGCCGGAGGAGGACTACCGCGGGCGGATCGATCTGGCGCTGGAATTTCTGTCCGGAAACTATAAACCGGTGATCCGTGACCTGACGGAAAAAATGGAAAAGGCGTCGGACGGGCTCCGCTTCGAGGAGGCGGTCCGCTGGCGGGACCTGCTGCAGAGCGTGCAGCAGGTGGCCCAGAAGCAGAAGATGTCCGAGGGAATCGGTGAAAACCGCGACATTCTGGGCATCGCGGTCGAAAAGGAGAACGCCGATACGGACGGCGTCGTGCAGGTCTTCTTTATCAGGGACGGAAAGCTCATGGGCCGGGAACACCACTACATGACCCATGTCGGCGGACAGTCGGAGGGCGCGATCCTCTCCGAATTCATTCAGCAGTTCTACGCGGCGACGCCGTTTGTGCCGAGAGAGATTTTCCTTCCCGTGGAGCCGGAGGACCACGCCCTGCTGGAGGAGTGGCTCGGCGCCCGCCGCGGCAGCAAAGTCACGATTTTTGTCCCGAAAAAAGGGAAAAAAGAGAAGCTCGTCGAGCTCGCCGGCGAAAATGCCGCGCTCATCCTCCAGAAGGACCGGGAGCGCCTGCGCCGCGAGGAAGGGCGCACGATCGGCGCCGCGAAGGAGATCGCGGAGCTTCTGGGGATCTCTTCCGCCCGCCGGATGGAGGCCTACGACATCTCCGACATCAGCGGCTTCGCGAACGTCGGATCCATGGTCGTCTACGAGAACGGAAAGCCCAAGCGGAGCGACTACCGCAAATTCCGCATTCAATCTGTCGCCGGCCCCAATGACTACGCCTGCATGCACGAGGTGCTCACGCGGCGCTTCCGCCACGGGATGGAGGAGCAGCGCGAGCTGGAGGAAAAAAACCTCGACAGAGAGCTCGGGAGCTTTACGCGTTTCCCGGATCTCATCCTGATGGACGGCGGACGCGGCCAGGTGAACATCGCGGAACAGGTACTCGGGGAACTCGGGCTCGACATCCCTGTCTGCGGAATGGTCAAGGACGACAGTCACCGCACCAGAGGGCTCTATTTTCATAATGTAGAAATGCCGATCGACACCGGCGGCGAGGGGTTCAAACTCATCACCCGGATCCAGGACGAAGCGCACCGCTTTGCCATTGAATACCACCGCTCCCTGCGCGGAAAGGCGCAGGTCACCTCGCGGCTTGACGCCATCCCCGGCATCGGCCCCGCCCGCAAAAAAGCCCTCATGCGCCACTTCAAATCCATCGGGGAGATCATGGCGGCGACACGGGAGGAACTCGAGGCGGTTCCGGGGATTCCCCCTTCCCAGGCGAAGGCCATCCGGTCGTTTTTCCATCCGGAAGAAGAGCCCGAAGAAAAGCCGGAAGACA
>JAUNJS010000178.1 GCA_030533125.1 Eubacteriales bacterium
CGCCCGCGCCGGCGGCTGCGCATGGGGAGATCCTGCCGCATATGCCCGCGCAGACGATCCTCGTCAGATATCTTTCCGATGAGATTGAAAAGCTCCAGCCGCCGACCAACAGCGCCAACTGGGTCGACCTGCGCGCCGCGGAGGATGTCACTCTCAAAAAAGGAGAGTACCGCCAAATCCGTCTCGGCGTCGCCATGAAGCTGCCGGATGGGTATGAGGCACATGTCGTGCCGCGCAGCAGCACCTATAAAAACTTCGGCATCATCCAGGCCAATCACCACGGGATTGTTGACAACTCCTATTGCGGCGACGGAGATGAGTGGATGGTGCCCGTCATCGCCCTGCGGGACACACAGATCCATGTAAACGACAGAATCTGTCAGTTCCGCATCGAACGCCGGCAGCCGGATATCCTGTTTCGGGAGGTCAGTCACCTGGAAGACACCGACCGCGGAGGCTTCGGATCTACAGGTGTACAATGAGTATACAGCGGACAGGCGCGGCGACACGCGGTTTTTTATCCAACCGTTGTCTGTAACACGAAATCATAGAGCTGTAATATTGAGTAGCGAAAGGATTGTTTTATGAAGATCAGAACCAGATACGCGCCCAGCCCGACCGGGCGCATGCACGTCGGAAACCTGCGCACAGCGCTTTACGCCTATCTCATTGCCAAGCATGCGGGCGGCGATTTCATCCTCCGCATCGAGGACACGGACCAGGTCCGTCAGGTAAAAGGCGCGGTGGAGATCATCAACCGCACGCTGGAAGAGACACGTCTGATCCCGGATGAAAGTCCGGACAGGGACGGCGGCGTCGGCCCGTACGTGCAGAGCGAACGCGTATCTGCAGGGATTTACAGAAAATACGCGCAGGAGCTGATCGACAGGGGCGAGGCTTATTACTGCTTCTGCACACCCGAGCGGCTGGCGACCCTAACGCAGACCATCGAGGGCAAGGAGATCAATGTCTATGACAAACACTGTCTCCAGCTGTCCAAAGAGGAGATCGAGCGGAATCTCGCCGAAGGAAAGCCCTATGTCATCCGTCAGAACAATCCGCAGGAGGGGACGACAACCTTCCATGACGAGCTCTACGGGGACGTCACGGTGGAAAACAAGGAACTGGACGATATGATCCTCATCAAGTCCGACGGTTACCCCACCTATAATTTCGCGAATGTCGTCGATGACCATCTGATGGGCATCACGCACGTCATCCGCGGCAACGAGTATATTTCCTCCACCCCCAAGTACAACCGCCTCTATGAGGCCTTCGGGTGGGAGATTCCGAAATATATCCACTGTCCGCTGATCACGGATGAAGACCACCACAAGCTCTCCAAGCGCAGCGGCCATTCCTCCTATGAAGACCTGATCGAGCAGGGCTTTTTGTCCGAGGCCGTCGTGAACTTCATCGCGCTGCTCGGCTGGTCGCCCGAGGGCGACCGCGAGATCTTCTCCCTGGAGGAACTCGTGGAACAGTTCGACTACCACCGCATGGGACGCTCCCCTTCGGTCTTTGACTACACGAAACTCCGCTGGATGAACGGGGAATACCTCAAGGCGATGAATCCCGAAGTCTTTTATCCTCTCGCCGAGCCCTGGCTGAAAAAAGTCATCACAAAGGATCTCGATCTCAAAAAGATCGCGGAAATGGTTCGCACCCGCATCGAGATCTGGCCCGATATTCCGGACATGATCGATTTCTTCGAGACCCTTCCGGACTATGACGCGGAGCTCTACCGCCACAAAAAGATGAAGACCAGTCCGGAGACTTCCCTCACGGTGCTGCAGGAGGTTCTGCCGGTCCTCGAGGCACACGATGACTGGTCAAACAGCAGCCTCTATGACGCCCTCAAGGCTTTCATTCAGGAAAAGGGCTATAAAAACGGCTACGTCCTTTGGCCGGTCCGCATCGCAGTCTCCGGCAGGAGCGTGACCCCCGCGGGCGCCACGGAAATCCTTGAGATTCTCGGGAAAGAAGAGTCCCTCGCGAGAATCCGCGCGGCGATCGCGAAGCTGTCCTGAAAACGGCACTGCAGAAGCGTTCTGCCGCAGGACTCTGTCCCGAAAACAGCGCCGTCTGACCGGCATGCCGCAGGTCGCTGTCCCGAAGACAGCTCCGTCATACCGGTATGCTGCAGGACGCTGTCACGAAAGCAGTGCTGTCAGACCGACGTACGGAGTACCGCAGGATGCTGTCCCGAAAACAGCGCTTTCGGAACATCCTGTTCAGGAAAATGGCAGAAAAACGGGACTGTCAAAGGTCAGTTCCCGATCATAAACACACCCTTTAACCGGTTTACCGGCATGACTTCGGCGGAACGCAGATGAAACAGAATACGGAAAAACACTATAATCCGGCACAGGAAACCGCCATCCGGCACGGGGCGGGCCCCTGTGCCGTTATTGCCGGTCCGGGCAGCGGAAAAACCCATGTCCTCGTCGAGCGCATTCGTCATCTCACCGCGGATCTGCGGATCCGGCCGTCCTCTATCCTCGTTCTGACCTTTTCCAGGGCGGCCGCGGCGCAGATGCGCTCCCGTTACCTGGAAAAAGACGGAGCGCCCGAGGTTGTCTTCGGCACTTTTCACGCCGTGTTTTACAGAATCCTGCAGGATTCCTCCCACAGCAGCCCGCGCCTGATCAGCGCCGCGGAAAAAAGGAATTATCTGCAGTATCTGTGCAGGGTTTGCCCCGGATTTCCTGTCGCGGCTTCTGACGGCTATTCCGGAAAAACAGACCGGTTTCCTGCCGCGGCTTCCGGCGGCTACTACGGAAAAACAGACCGGTTTCCTGCTGCGGCTTCCGGCGGCTTTTCCGGAAAAACAGCCCGTCTGCCGGAAAAAACAACGCCTGAAGAACTGCAGCATCTGATCAGCCGTCACAAAAACGGCCTGCCCTGCCGGGAGGCCTGGCTTCCCGGGCTCGTCGATGTCTATGACGCGTATCTTTCCGGAAAGGGATGCCTGGATTTCGACGATATGATCCTGCAATGCGGCGAGCTCCTGCGCGGCAGTCCGGAACTGCTCTCCCTCTGGAGAGATCGTTTTCAGTGGATCCTGGTCGATGAATTTCAGGATGTGAGTCCGTCTCAGTACGCGCTTCTCCGGCTTCTGGCAGCTCCGAGGAACAATCTGTTTATCGTCGGAGATGACGATCAGTCCATCTACGGGTTTCGAGGCGCGGATCCTCTGACGATGCGCCGGTTTTTATCGGATTACGGTCTATCGGATTACAGTCTCAAAACGGCCAGTCCGGAGGATCCGGCAGGATCCTCCGCTCCTAAGGCGCCCGGGATTCCGGAAGCTTTTTCCGGAAAGCAGCCCTGTGCTCCCGGCGCGGACGCGCCCGGAAACGGCGTTGTTTTTTTGACGACTAATTACCGCTGCGCACGTGCTGTCCTGCGGGCGGCCGCCTTGCTGATCCGCGACAATTCCTCAAGAATCCGGAAGGCATTCACTGCGGGAAATCCGGAAAAGGGACAGTTCGCGCTTCGTCCGTTCACTGACCGGAGCGCGCAGTACGCCTATATTGCCGGAGAGCTCAGCGCCATGAATCCGCAGGCGCTGGATCATACGGCTGTCATCTTCCGGACCCACGCGTCCGCCGTCCGCTTTCTGCGTCTCCTTGAAAAAAACGGAATCTGTTTCGTCGCGGAAGGAACAAGGGCATATATTCGAAAGATGCCGTCTTCCCGCTCGAAGCTCCTGTCAGATATTGCGGCGTATTACCGATGCGCCTTGCGGATGGAACCGGAGGGCGTGCAGGCAGGTTCCCGCGCCTCTGAAAACCGTTCTTTCCGGCAGGATATGCTCCGGATCATGAACCGGCCTGAACGCTGTCTTTCGGGCCGGTTTCTTTCCTGTGACAGAAACGACCGGCAGTCCCTGCTGGAATGCGCGGGATTCGAGCGCGACGCGGCGGCAGAGTTTTTTGAGGATCTGCGTCTCTTAACCGCGCTTTCTCCCGTCTGGTCCCTCCGGTATCTCCTTGACTCCATCGGCTATCGCGGATATGCCGAAAAAACGGATCCGGAAGCCGGGATGATTCTGGAGCAGCTGTCACAGGAGGCCGCGCGGACACAGGCCGCGCCTCAATGGCTTTCCAGGCTGGAGACCCTCCTGGCGGAGGTTCCGGAAAATCCGGATGAAAACCGGAAACCGGCGCGGGAAGGATCTGCTTTTGCGGACGCGTCCGGTCCCCGGGGCGTGCATGTGCTCACAATGCACGCCTGCAAGGGGCTTGAATTTGACACCGTATTCATTCCCGATTTGAACGAAGGGAATATTCCGTCCAGAAAGGCGTGGTCCACAGAGGAAACGGAAGAGGAGAGAAGACTTTTTTATGTCGCCATGACAAGGGCCAGGCAGTCTCTCACCATCACTTATCTGGAGGGAACCCCGGACAGACCCGCGGCGCCCTCACGTTTTCTGCGGCCGCTGCTGACCGGCCTGCCATAGAAGCGCCTGCGCTGCTCCCGCGCGCCGTTAAACTCGGGTTTTGCGCGAAAATGCGGCGCAAAATGTCTCGAATTTCATGGCAGACTGAGAAACAATGATTCCTCTTACATCGATTGTTCCCGATAAGAAAGTTGTTCGTGTTCAACAATTATGATACAATAATATACCTATTCTTTTTTGCGGCATTGTTTCGTTTTATAAAGAAATCTGAGCCGGAACCATTGAAAAACACTCATTTTCTGCAAGGAGGTCCATACGTTGAAACCGACTTTCGACATTTCTCCAGCACACGCAGTCAGCCCCTGTGTCCGTCCGGACGGGAGCGGCGTTGTTTTCAGCGCTGTTCTGCGGCATTCCGTGGACAATGGTCTGCAGCTCATCCATGTTCCGGACGGTGAGACCGTCTTTATCCCTTTTACAGACTGTCATCGCGTCGGAAGTGTTTATTCCGTGCGGCTCGCCCCATTTGAAGACGGGGAATGGCTGTACCGCTACCGCAGCGGCTCAAAATGGATTCTTGATCCGCACAGTACCGCGATTGTTAAAACAGTAATCCGCGAAAGCAAAGATGCGGAAAATACAAAAACAGAAGGCGAAAAAGCATCGGAAGAGATCGAAGCGTGCAGCTGTGCCCCGCTGAGAGCGGACGCGCTTTTTCCCGGCGCGCCGGAAACGCCCCTGCCGCCCGCCGACTGGAACCGGCAGGTGCTGTACGGCGTGCACGTCAAAGGCTTCACCGCCGCAATGCCGGAGGATTTCAAGGGACGCGGCACTTTTTCGGGTGTCTCCGCCCGGATTCCTTATCTGCAGGAACTGGGGATCACAGCCGTGGAGCTGATGCCTGTCTATACGCCGCTTCCTGATTCCAGAAAAGACAAACCGTTTAAGACGATGCAGGAGGCGCTCAGCGCATGGCCCGTCGGACCGCAGGGGGATCCCATGCGGGATATGAAAGAACGTCCCAACTATTGGGGATTCGGCCGCGGGCTTTACTATGCCCTCCGCGCGGAATACGGCACCCAGGCCGGGTTTGCGCAGATGGTGCGGGATTTTCACCGCGCCGGGATGCGCGTCGTTCTGCAGCTGTATTTTGAAAAAGGATTTCAGCTGCCTGATCAGATCGAGCTTCTCCGTTATTATGTAACGCGCTTCGGCATCGACGGATTCCGTCTGATGGGATATATTCCTTCCCCCGCCGCCCTCGCCTGCGTTCCGTCCCTGACGGACACTGCCTTCTTCTTCGATTCCTTCCCGTTTGAGGAGCTGGACCCGGAGGAGACGGAGACGGGAACCATCATCACCTGCGGCGGCGATTATCAGTCGCTCCTGCGCCGGTTTATCAAGAGCGATGACTACGTGATGAAGGATTTCCTGAAGATGTTTCTGTCGGTTCCGAAGGGACACGGCGCGCTTCGCTGCGCGGCCGGGTACGAGGGCTTTACGCTCGCGGATCTCGTTTCCTACAACGAACGCCACAATGAAGCCAACGGCGAATTCGGCCTGGACGGCCACGCCGAAAACTACAGCTGGAACTGCGGGGCAGAAGGAGAGACGGAGGACGACTCCATCCTTACGCTGCGCAGAAAACAGATCCGCAATATCCTGACCCTGCTTATGCTCTCCCAGGGTACTCCTCTTTTGTCACAGGGCGACGAGCGCATGAACTCCCAGGGAGGAAACAATAACCCCTATTGCCAGGACAACGAAATCTCGTGGGTCGACTGGACAGAAACTCCTGAGAAAAAGCAGCTCACTGCCTTTTTTGCCCGCCTCGCCGCGTTTCGCCGCGCGCATCCGGTCTTTTGCAGTGACAGGCCTTTCCAGTATATCGATACGCTCGGGATCGGACACCCTGACGTGTCCCTGCACGGCGCCGAAGCCTGGAAACCGGATCTCGGTCCCTGCAGCCACAGCATCGGCATCGCGTTCTGCGAAAATTACGCGGAAACCGATCCGGGAAAAAGAAAACAGACAGCCTTTACGTACCTCGCCATTAATATGTACTGGAAGGAACTCCCTCTGGCTCTTCCCAAGCTTCCGCCGTACTATGTCTGGAAAGTAGTTTTTGACACGGAGACGGAAGAGGGGTTCCTGGACACTCCTGTCGCCCCGCTGGATCAGCACATTGTTGATGTCCCGCCCCGTTCCATCCGGCTGCTGCACGCAGTCCCGGATCCGGGAAACGTCGAGCGCGAACGGCTGAAAAAACTCCTTGAAGAAGCCGCGATCGCAGCGGCCGCAGAAGCCGCTGCCGCGGAAGCAGAAACAGTAGAAGCAGAAACCACAAAAGCAGA
>JAUNJS010000547.1 GCA_030533125.1 Eubacteriales bacterium
TTGTTCATCCCGGGTCTGCACCTTCCGCCGGGTGTCGTTTGTCCGGGGACTGTACTTTCCGCCGGGTGTTGTTCATCCCGGGCGTTGTTTCTGTTGGCGAAAGCGAAAACACCTGCCATCCCGGGTTTCGTGACGGTCATTTTACTGACCGCGAAGCCTCTTACCACGGAAACGGTTTTTTCCGGATTCCGATTCCGAGTTCCTCTACGCTCTGATCCAGAATTCCGGCCAGCTTGTACAGATCCGCGGCGTTCTTTTCCCGGATGGAACTGCCAAGCTCTGTATACAGTTTTTTAGCCAGGGCAATTTCCTCATCGCTGATCTTGTCGGAACCGCGGAGCTTTTCGGAACAGACGTAGACGATGAAGGCGAGGCGGAGGTTGTCTGTGCAGGAAGCTTCCGATGACTCGATGACTTTCTCCAGTTCGTGGGAAACGCTTTCCAGAGGCTCCTTGTAACGAACCTTGACGGTGCCCGTCTCCGGAGAGCCGGTCGTGATAAGCCTGCTGTATTTGAGCCCGCTCTCGACCGGAGTGTTCCCTGTTTTCATCTTCAGTTCGTAGAGCGCGACGCCGTACCCGCCGGAGCCGAAGGGTTCGGAGATCACTTTGTCATTTGCGAAATCCTCTCTCGCGAGAGTTCTGTTTTCAAAGCCGAGCAGGCGATAGGACTCCACAACCTCGGGGTTGAATTCCACCTGTGCTTTCACATCCTTTGCGATGATGTTGACAAGAGAGGCATATTCTTCGTCGATGCTCTTTTTGACATCGGTCAGACTGTTCACAGTCCGGTAGACGCCGTTGCCGTGCTTGCTGAGCGTCTCCAGCTTATCGTCTTTGTAATTGTAGAGGCCGGTGCCGATCACGCTGAGGAACAGGTTGTCCTTCTTCTTAAGTTCAATCAATTCTTCCAGCCCGCCCTTATCTGTGATGCCGAAATTCAGATCGCCGTCCGTGATCAGGATTACCTGGTTGTTGCCGCCCGGGATATAGTTTTTCTTCCCGATTTCATAAGCTCTCTCAATTCCCGCGGAACCATAGGTGCATCCGCTGATTTCAATAGATAACAGCTTTTCCATAACACGGATGCGGTCTTCGGGTCCGTTGACAGTAAAAGAATCGAGCTCCACTCTGTCCCGGGTGCTGTATGTGACCAGACTGAGTTTGTCGCCGTTCCCGAGCTTGCTGACGATTGTCGCAATGATTGCCTGTGTCTGTTCGGCATTCCTGCTCATGCTGCCGGATACATCGAGAAGAATGATGATGTTCTGCCTGTCCTTTACTTCCTCCCGTCCCTGTACGTTGATGTAGAGATATTTCCTGTCATTACCGGAATCCATCAGCTCATAGGATATGTTGAACATTTCCTCCGCGGGGATCTCGCTCTCATACCGGAAGTAGTTGAGCATCTCCTCGATGCGGACCATGCTCCGGTCGATCCTGCGGCTGTTCCTGAGCTGGTTGAAAATTACACCGGCGGAAGCAGTGTTCGTCGTCATACGGAAAGTGGAAGTCGCTTCCGCGACCGTACTGCGGGCATCCTTTTCTTCGATCCGCTCGTACTCATCTGTGGCATAGCCCGCCGCACCGGCGAACCCCATGATATCCGGCCTCCCCTGCATCGGAGATTCCGAAAGGCCGAAGGAAGGGGCTTCACATGCATCTGCTTCTTCATTATAAGCTATCCCGCCTGAAAAGCTGTCCGCATTTCCGGATGACCTCATGGACGACAGAAACCGCGGAAAGAGTCCCTGTTCGTGCTTTCCGGAAGGAGCAGATGATTTCCTTGATGTGCGTGCCGCGGGCCCGCTTTTTTTTGCCGGAGGTGCAGAAGCCGCCTTTGCGAAACTGTATTTTTTGGAGGAACCCGGTGCACTGCCGCCGTATCCGGTCGGGAGGGCTCGCCGGAACTCCAGCTCTTCCGAAAAGTCCTGTATTTCCGGAGGCAGATACTCTCTGTTTCTGCTTAAAGCATCATACAGGTCGGCCATTGAAAATTCTTTGTAGCTGTAACGACCGTAAGTAAACAATGCCAGTGCGGCCGCGGTCCTGTGATCGTAACCAAGGCTTGTATAATAGGTATAGAACTGTTCCCTGCCCTTTTCTTTAATGATCTGTTCCATTGTCTTCATGGCAAAAACTCCTTTCCTGTCATAATGGATGATCCTGTCTT
>JAUNJS010000548.1 GCA_030533125.1 Eubacteriales bacterium
ACGTACGGTTCTTAGGGGGGAAAGGGGTAGCAATACCCCTGACCTACCCGGTGATTTATCATTCATAGAAATGATGGACAGTAAGCTAACTCGGTAGAAGCGGTGGACTGAAAATCCACAGGAGTTCGAGGGGCTCGAACACTGCCCACTTGTGTGCGCATGATCCGGCGGTCGGGGTGGCCTGCAAAGCCATCCGGGATGGTCCAACTCCATCTGTGCACTTGCGGTCTGGTGAAAAGGAAATCACACAGGATTTTGGTTCCTGAGGTATCGGTTCAAGCCCGATGACCGCCGCGTCTCATTCGTCTAATGGAGAGGACCGGGGATTTCTAAACCTCAGATACGGGTTCAAGTCCTGTATGAGACATCCTGACATGTGTACATGTAACGTTGCGTCATACCGTCTGTGATCTTTCACAGATCTTCTCCTTTTACAGAAATACAACGGGGAAGCATCTTCCAGTCCGCAGAACTTTGCAGGCAGTCGTCATCATGGTCTAAGAAATAGGTGGTCTTTGTGATAGTAAGCTTCTCTCCGTCGTAACACGCCTCGTTTTTTTCAACATGGCCGGTATCTGTCATGGTCAGGCGGCTTTCTGCATTCATCGGTGTGGTCGGAAGTTCCCGCCAGATCGCAATGCTCACGTCATACAAGAAACCCGGGCAGTCCGAATCTACCGGCGGAAGGCACCCCTGCATCTCAGCGCATTGTCTGATATGTATGTCCTTCCCGTCTGATGTAAGGCTTTTCAGTGCACAGTCAGGATGCTCATCCAACAGCTTCGATACAGGGTATTCCCGGAGCGTTTCTCTTTTCCGTAGAAAAGTGTCGTATACCTCATATTTTGACTGTGACCTTGAAATACGGTCCAGATAATAGAGCTTGATCATGTCAGCGACGATCTGCTTCGCCTGCGCCAAATGTTCCTTATATCCGATATGGATATCTATCTCCAGCTCTTGTCCCATAGTCTTCCCCCTGTCGGTGATGTCCCCGCGGACGACTTCGTCTGCCGGGGAGTCGTGCCGTTTCGAAACACATTCCGGCGCGATGACCCAGTCCGCCGTAATGCTGTCTCCCTCTTCTTCCTGAAACTGCTCGAAGTGGATGACAATCTTATCATACTCCGCCCGGGTTATCTGTAAGAAATCAGACCCGTCCCTGTTATGGTAGCATATCGCCCGAAACGGTTTCAGGGGCTTTGCCAGGGCCAGAATAAAGCACAGGCAGTCGAAGAGACCTCCCCGGCTTTGTGTCCGCAGATCCGGAATCGGTCCCTGAAGCCCGGAGCATTGTTCCAGGATAATATCCGCGCCGTCCCTGCTCAGGAATTGAAGCGCGCAGTCCGGAGCATGTTTTTTTATCAGTTTATCCTTATCATAGCCCTTGATTATCTCGTTGTAATTTAAGATCAACAATTGAAAGGGATCGCTGCGGGAGGCTTCGTCCATATCGCACAGTTCCTCGTCCTGATACAGATAAAAGCACTTGATCATACCTTCCACCCAGGGATAGGCATCTGCAGCTTCGAACATACTCTCGTAACTGATCCGGATCTGCGAAAAACCTTTCTGTTTCCGCTGCATCATTTGAACGAAATTTAGATAATCCTTATGCAGTACCCGATAAGCCGGATCGTAGGCTTTGCAGTATTGCACGGAGTGGGACGGTATGTAGCCACCATCAAGAACCTTCTCCGCCGCCGCCCGCATCCTCTCTGAACCATCTAACCGGATACAGGTATTAAAAAATCTGATCTTAGAAATTTGAACGGGTTTTTTCGACGACTCACAGAACATAAAGACGATGTCTTCTTCCTTTAATCCGTTGGCCTTCGCCGCGCGCAGATTCAGTCTGAACCAATCCTTGCTGAGCCTTTCCGTCAAGGGCTCGCCTGAGTCTTCTTCCAGCTCTTCCATCTCGTCACGCAGCAGCAGGAGTTCCTCTTCCGTGGAACTGATCGGATATCCAATGCCCCACATTCCCTCATACACCAGCGTGATGATATCTTCCTCTGTCATCAGAGGGTGTTTTTTACGATGTCTCTGTATGTTAATTCTCAAATCATTCATAGCATACCTGTCTCCAACGTCTTGTCCTTTGTTTAAGACCCGCCTGCTTCATCCCCATGCCTGTGTGCCACAGACTGCGTATGATTAAAGCTCC
>JAUNJS010000179.1 GCA_030533125.1 Eubacteriales bacterium
CTTCACCGGCAATCTGCATGGCAGCGGGACTGTCTCCGCCGGGGAGTAAAAGCTCCCCGCATTGCTCCGCGCCTGCGCACTCCTGCCGGAGCCATTACGTAAATTAGCTTAACTAACCACCGGCGTTTGTCAAGCCCTTTATAAAGCCGCGGCTCTCAGCTTTTAATGAAAACGGGATTCTCAGCTTCTATGAAAACAGGATTCCCGGCTTTTTATATGAAAACGGGATTTCCGGCCATTGCGGGAAAATCTGATCCGCAGCCGGCTTCGGAAACCGTGATTCCCGGCAGAGGGACCCGGGCCGTTTTCACATGCCGTCTGCCTGCCGGCAGAGGAAATCGATAGTATCGGAATGGAAACGGATGGTTTACCCGGGGCGTATTCATACACCGCCTGCCGGCAGAGGAAATCGATATTTCCGTAATGGAAAAACGGATGGTTCGCCTGGGCCGTTTTCACATGCCGTCTGCCTGCCGGCAGAGCAGCCGGAAGCGACAAAAGAATTGTGCAGCCGTGTCAAATCCGGTAAACTGTTGCTTGTCCCTCCGTGACGGGTGCATATCCGAAACGGGGTGTAAAATGGATGTATATTTGGATGTAGATATTCCAAATCGATCGTTGTCTCCGCGCTTCGAACGGGGGAGACGCCCTTCCGAGCAGCAGAAGGCGCCGCCCGGACCGGACAGCGGGAGATGACCCGGGGGAGAAGATATGCTGAACTCTCTGTTAATGGCTTTTTCCTTATATTCAAGAATTCCGGTGCCTGCGGCGCAGTGGAATGAGAAGAGCATGCGTTACTGCATCTGCTTTCTTCCGGCGGTGGGCGCGGTGATCGGCCTGGCGCAGGCGGTCCTGTTTTCGGGATTGACGCGCTTTGCTTTCGGGCCTGTTTTCCGGGGCGCGCTGCTCTGCGTGTGTCCTGTTCTTTTGTCCGGGGGTATTCACGTGGACGGCTTCCTGGACACCTGTGACGCGATTCACTCCTACGGAAGCCGGGAGAAGAGGCTGGAAATCCTGAAGGACCCGCATGTGGGGGCTTTCGCGGTCGTCGGCGGAATTGTCTATTTTGCCCTGTCATTCGCTGTCTGGTCGGAAGCGCAGGAACGAGAAATCCCTGCGCTTTGCCTTGTTTTCCTCCTCTCCAGGGCAATGAGCGCCTTTGCTGCGGTCGTTTTTCCGAAGGCGAAAAAAGACGGCATGCTGGTTGAGGAGACGAACCCGGCCGTGAAAGGGACGGCTGCCGCGATGGCGGCGGTGACTGCTGCCGCCGGCGCTGCCATGCTGTGGCTGGATCCGTTCCCGGCCGCGGCAGGCCTTGTCGCGGCGCTGCTGACGCTCGGATATTACCGCCATCTGGCGATCAGCGCTTTCGGCGGCACGACAGGGGACCTTTCCGGATGGTTTACCCAGATGTGCGAGCTGACTGCAGCGGCGGCGATTGTCGTCACAGCGGTTATTCTGCGGACCTGAAAAGGCGGGGACAGCAGTCTTCAAAAACAACCGGAGCCTCTTATTCTGCGCTGACCAATGGAAATCCGTATTCGGCACAGCAATCTTTCAGAAGAACAACCGGCACGGGCGGGTGCATCTCTTTCACAAAACCCGGAGAAGACTCTGATAACAGATCCGGGCGCTGCCCTTTCAGAAAAGCCGGAGGAAATTCCGGCAGCATACTTGAGGGACGGTTCATTAAACAAACCGGAGGAAACTCCGACAGCACACTTGACGGGCGGTTCTTTAGACAAACCGGGGAAAACACGGGGGGCACATTTGACAGCTTTTCATGCGGAAAACCCGAACAAAAACCCGGTAAAAGGTATTTCTATAGAGAAAACGTCAAAAAAACCGTCAAAAAAAATACAATCAATTGTTTTTAAGTAATTTAAAAGAGCGAAAATCGGGACATTTTCGGAACAGGACCGCAGAAAGACGCTTTTTTGCACGGGACCGCAGTTTTCGGGCAGGCAGCGGCGGGCCGTGGAAATGCCTGAGTGAAGGGAATAAGAATTAAAAAAAGGGCTGTCCCGGATGTTCAGGATCCGGCGGGAGCCGGGGGTTGTGCGGCGGTACAGTCAAAAGTCTGTACCGGACGTACGGATTTCCTCGTGAAAGACACGCAGATTCTGCGGACACTGGCGGATGAACTCGCGCACTGTCGCGCACTATATAGTACCATTTTTTGTGCTTGCTGCTGTAGAAAAATCCTGGCGGATGAGCTCGCGCACTATCGCGCAATAGGAAGTTGTGATCGCAACGGAGATCGGGGGCGGTATTCCACCGCCTGATACGGGTCAGGTTACAAAATTGCAGATTCTGCTCCAGCTCTGCGTCAGCCGCGCCAGGTTCCAGGCCGCGTTGGCGGGGCTGGTGGAGGGCAGGATGACCACCCGGGCGCAGTCCCCGAATTTTTCACAGAGCGCGCGCTCCTGGTATTTCCGGTACAGCCGGCCGGCGGTCTGCCCGTTTGCGTAGACCTGACGGATGGGGGCATGCTCCAGAATCTGCTCCAGATCATTGGGGGTCACGTCCCGTATGCTGGCATCCGAGGAGCCCCGGATCTCGCACGACGCGATGACATCCCAGAGCGCAATTCCGTGTTTCAACAGCATTGCGCGCCGCGCCGGAATGGTCTCCGGGAACGGCTCGTTTAGCAGCCCGGACATGACTTTCCAGAAGCGGTTCTGCGGATGACCGTAAAAAAAGGCTGTTTCCCGGGACTTTACAGACGGAAAGCTTCCGAGAATCAGGATCTGTGAACGCTGGTCATATAGGGGTGGAAACGGATGTTGGATCATAACGCGGCTGCCTCGGGGATGGTCAGCAGATGACCGGGAGTACTGTCCGGAAAAGCTGCTTCGGAATGCTGTCCGTGGGAGTTGTTCCGGAATGCTGTGCCTTCCCAGTATACGGCACGGCTTGACAAAACGCAAACAGCCCAATTATCATAACCATTGTACGCCGCTTTAATCCGGTATTTCGAGAGCTCCTTCACGCAAAACAGACCGGGTCTGTCGGGCCTGAAAGGAGAGCGGCGGTGAAGGCGGAGAATTATTTACAGCGATGAGATGCCGTCGGATTTATTCGGGCCGCTGCGGGCGGAGAAACGGGATGCCGTTTAAAAGCAGGTTCGGACTGATGCGGGCAGAGTTACGGGACGCTGCTTTTCAGCCCCGGAGAAACGCGGACAGTCCGGTGAGGAGCCGGACTGAATACAGAAGGGAATATACGGATATGAGCACCAGAGAAACGACAAGGACGCGGAGGAATACTGCCGGCAGAGCCGGGGGTTCCGACGTGGACACAGGAACCGGAACCGGGATACAGGACCGGGATTCGGAGAAGCTGCAGCAGGAACGGCGCCGTCAGCGCAGGGAGCTGCAGAAACAGCGCCGCGCGGTCGAAGTCCGCAGGCAGAAACGCATGCTTATGATCGGTGCCGTTCTTTTTATTATCATTGCCGTCGTCGGAACCAGGGTGATGCACAGAGCATGGGCGAAGAGCAAGCTTTCCGACGCGGTTCTGGAATATCAGGATACCGTTGAAAAGTATGCGGAGCGCGAAGGGATTTCCGAATATGTGGATACACTGCTTGCGATCATGATGGTGGAGTCCGAGGGCCGGGGAGAGGATGTCATGCAGTCCAGCGAATCCAAAGGTCTTGAAAGAAATTCCCTTGGACCCGAGGAGTCGATTGAGCAGGCCTGTATCTATTTTTCCGCTCTGATTGAGATTGCGGAGGGCCTGGGGATCCACGATGACAGAGCGCTGATCCAGGCCTATAATTTCGGGCCGGGCTATCTCGATTATGTCGCGGAAAACGGCGGAAGCCATCATCAGAAACTTGCGACTGCTTATGCCAAAGAAAAATCCGGAGGAGAGAAGGTCTACTATTTCCATCTGTATGCCATTCAGAAAAACGGAGGCTGGATCTATAAATTCGGAAACATGTTTTACAACGCGATTGTACAGCAGTATCTGTAATTCTGCCGGATTCGGGAGAGCGCGCAGGCCGCTGCGGCGGCGTGAAAAACCGAACCGCGCACAGGATCTGCAGTCCTGCCGGATTCGGGAGAGCGCGCAGGCAGTTGCGGCGGCGTGAAAAACCGAATCACTCGCAGAATATGTAAATATGTAAATCGGATCGGACGGGGTGAGATCACCCCGTCTTTTTTTGTACTTTTTTCGTCCGTACCCATAGCATCTTCGCCAATGCCTGCATTGAATTATTTGAATCAATCTTGTATAATGATGATTGCAGTTTGATTCATTTTATTCATCATATTCAATGTAGGTGCCTGCAGGCATTTTTCTTTCTGCGGAAACATTTCCGTGGACTGTGGAAATAGTAACGCGGAGGAAGTTCCGCGGAAATGATTCTGCGGATGATATTTCGCGGACGGAGTTCAGCAAACGGGGATCCGCCGGGGGGCCGTCTCTGTCAGCTGCTTCACGGCGTTTGCCGCGCCGGATCTCATGGCATGCAGGCTATTTCAGAGAGGAGAGTCTATGAGTTATCAGGATCAGTACAGACAGAAACTGGTGAGCGCGGCGCAGGCAGCCGCGGTTGTCAAGTCCGGCGACTGGGTGGACTATAGTTGGACGGCAACGACCTCCCGCGCGGTGGATAAGGAACTTGCGAAACGTATGCCTGATCTCTACGATGTCAATTTCTACGGAGGAATCCTGATGCATGAGCCGGAGATCTTCAAGATCGAGGATCCTGCGGCGCATCTGACCTGGAACAGCTGGCACATGGGCGGCATCGAGCGCAAGGCATGCACCAAGGGATACGGTTTCTATAACGCCCTGAAGTATTCCGAGCTTCCCCGCTGGTACCTGGAAAATATCCGTTCGATCGACGTGGCGATCATGCAGGTCGGCCCCATGGACGACAAGGGCTTCTTCAACTGCGGCCCCAGCGCGAGCCACACCTACGCTGTCGTGCAGACTGCGAAAAAGGTCATCGTTGAGGTGAACGAGAGCATGCCGATCTGCCTGGGCGACCGCACAGCCTATGTCCACATCGATGACGTCGATATGATTGTCGAGACCGACAACGCGCCGATCGATGCCATGCCGCCTTCGAAGCCCGGCACGGAAGTGGACAAGGCGGTCGCGGAGCTCGTCGTGAAGGAGATCCCGGACGGCGCCTGCCTCCAGCTCGGCATCGGCGGCATGCCCAACACCATCGGCAAGATGATCGCGGAGTCCGACCTCAAGGATCTCGGCATCCACACCGAGATGTATGTCGACGCGTTCGTCGATATCGCGGAGGCCGGCAAGATCACCGGCGCCCACAAGAACATTGACCGCGGCCTGCAGACCTTTGCCTTCGGCGCGGGCACAAAGAAAATGTATGACTATCTCGACAAGAACCCGGAGATCAAATCCGCGTCCGTCGATTATGTCAACCACTATTACCGAGTCGCTGCACTGGACAATTTCATTTCCATCAACAACGCGGTCGACATGGATCTCTTCGGCCAGATCAATGCCGAGAGCTCGGGCACAAAGCAGATCTCCGGCGCGGGCGGACAGCTTGACTTCGTACTCGGCGCCTATGGCTCCAACGGCGGCAAGACCTTCATCTGCATGTCCTCCACCTTCAAGAACAAGGACGGCAGCCTTGCGAGCCGCATTCGTCCGACCCTCGCGCCCGGTTCCATCGTGACCGACACGCGTCCCAATGTCATGTATGTCGTGACGGAATACGGCTGCAGGAACCTCAAGGGCCTCAGCTCCTGGCAGCGCGCCGAGGCGATCATCAGCCTCGCGCACCCCGACTTCCGCGATGAGCTTATTCAGGAAGCCGAAAAAATGCACATCTGGAAACGCAGCAACAAGCGCTGATAAAACTGATAAACTTACGAAAATGACAGCAGGAAAACAACAAAAGGTTGTTTGCTGAATACTTGCCGTTTCTACTGTTTGGCCCGGAATACCTGCCGATCCGCCGAAACCAGTAGTACACATATAAAACTCCTTCCAAGAATCTGTGCCCGGCCTGCCGGGCACAGATTCATTTATGGACAATTTCTATGCCTGCGGAGGGACTCTGTTTCTGCCTGTACGGCGGCAGGCTTTCTATGGACAAAAACGATTCATGGAACAAATACAAAATGATTCATGACGAGGCAGAACAGCGGACGGAGAAGACGCAATGCAAAGCGAAAAGAGCCATGTTTTCGCTAAAATTGTTTGAATTGTCTGTATATTTAGATAATAATAAAAATAATCAGAATTTTATTGACAATTTAAGCCGGAATGATATAATAGACACATCAAATCGATAGACGTTACCCGGGTAAACAAAAATACAATCGTCGATTGAAACTGTTGTTAAGCATAGGAGCAGTCAATAGGTTGTAAACGTCTTGAAGTATTTTATTTTAATATAGATTTTCTTGAATGTGTTTATGATTTAAATGTATTCGGGCAATCTGTAATTGTAACTGATGGAAACTGGGTAAAGGAGGTACGGTCCAAAGTACAATTAGATATTTTTATACCAATATGTACGTGATCGTGTACTGTTGAAATCCAGGAAAGGAAGGTACAGACCAATTATCTGACAAGCTTTTGTTCTATAATGGTCACAACAATCAAGCCGCCGTCATCCGGTATTTGCAGAGAGTTCGCAGAAGGGCAGGATTGCAAACGATACTATAGATTTTTTCTAACTTCATTCATTATTCTTCATACATTTTTGAAACAAATTATTCATGACGAAATATATA
>JAUNJS010000549.1 GCA_030533125.1 Eubacteriales bacterium
TGCGGACGCGGGAGGACTGAAGTTGGCCGGATCCGCAAAAGCAGGCGCACAACGCGCCTGCTTTTTGCTATAATAAATAGGGCATGGGAAACACAGCCACAGGATAAACAGATCCGGCACAGGTTGTCTTTTGTATTGCCTTGACACGGCAGAGCATTCTGACATAATGATGCAGCCATCAAAAAAGATGTACAGGAATTGTACAGTTTAGTGCCTGACAGCGGCTGACGCGAAACATCATGCGCGATAGAAAAGGGAGGTTCAATATGCGGCTGAAGATTATGGAGGCCTACGATTCGTTCCGCATGCTGCGTGATAAACACGGATATTATGTCGACAAGACGATGCTGCTGAAGGAATATCTGGAGGATGGATTCAAATCTGCAGTTCTGTTCGCCCGCCCGCGCCGTTTCGGCAAGACGATGACAATGACCATGTTCCGCGATTTTCTGGATATCCGGCAGGACAGCAGGGGGCTTTTTGAAGGCTTAAAAATCATGGATTATCCGGACACGACAGCGGCTTATATGAACCAGTATCCTGTGGTGTTCCTTTCCTTAAAAGAAGTGTCGGGGACATGTTTTGAGGATTGTCTCCAAAACTTCCGTATAGCGCTTTCAGAGCTGTGCGAGGAGAACCGGTTTCTGCTGGCCAGCGACAGGGTGAGCAGTGTCCGTAAATTGAATTTCGAAAAATTGTGGCGGCAGGAAGCGGGACAGCAGAACACGGAGCAGGGGCTTGATCTTCTGTGCAGGATGCTCAGGCAGCATTACGGCAGGCCCGTCTTCGTCCTCATTGACGAGTATGACGTCCCGATCGCGAAAGCCCTGGGGACGCCGGACTATGAAAAGGTGCGGGAAATGGTCGAGCGCATGCTCAGCTACGTCTGCAAGACGAATGAGAACGTCCGGGCGGTGCTGCTCACCGGATGCCTCTATACGGTAAAAAACAGCACCTACACGGGTGTGAACAACATCATTCCCTACACTGTTCTTTCCCCGGTTTTTGCCTCCGGCATCGGCTTCACCGACGCGGAGGTCCGGAAGATCCTTGAAGATGCCGGCCTGTCTGACCGCTATGCGGAGGTCGCGGAGTGGTACGACGGATATATATTCGGCAGGGAGAAGATGTACTGCCCCTGGGACGTGCTCCGGTATGTGGACTCCGTCCAGAGCGGCGCCTACAGCGAGGCGGCAGGACCTGAGAGCTACTGGCTGAACACGTCGCAGACCTCCCTGGAGACCATCCGCGGCTTCCTCGGGAGGACGGCCAACGTGAACGAGTGCTTTGAGCGCCTGCTCGCGGGAAAGCCCATCGAGTGCGTCGTGAACGAGAACATCGCGTACCACCAGCTGCACGAGAGCGGTGAAAACATCTGGACAGCCCTGCTCGAAACCGGTTATCTGACCAAGGCCACGACGGAAACGATGCCGCTCCAGCCGCTGCGGATCCCGAACCGGAGTGTCCGGGCCGTCTTCCGGCAGGAGATCTGGGAGTACTTCCGGGATAAGGTGGACAATGCTTTTGTGCGGAATCTCGCGAACAATCTCTGGACGGGTAACGCGGCGAAGGCGCAGGCCGCCCTGGAGCAGATCCTGGAGGCGACGCTCTCCTTCTATCATGAGTACCATGAATACAGCTACCACCTCATCCTGGACGGTTTCTTTACCGGCCTGGGTTACCGCATCCTGTCTGAGACCGAGACCGGTTACGGTCGTAGTGACCTCATCATCCTGGACCCGGCCCGGAACCGCTGCCTCATCCTGGAGCTCAAGCATGTGGAAAAAGAATCCGCCATGGAAGCCGCTCTCAGGGAGGCGCAGAGCCGGATCATCCGGCAGAAATACGAAAGCGGACCCGCATACCAGGGGTACGTGACGCGTCTGCGCTACGGCCTGGCCTTTTGCGGAAAGCGCGTGCTGGTCGCCGCCGTGTGAACAGTTTTTTATTGCGGCGAATTGAGCCGATGAATGCTGTCCGATCACGGGACGCGGAACGCTCTCCGGCTATTGTCCGGATATATAGAAGAAGTTTTTGTGGATGAAATGGACGTTCTGTCGGGAATGGATTTTTAACAGTTGAGAGCAAATAAGTGTCATGGAACGGATGGTTTTGACGACAAATGAGAGATTGTCAAAAGAACCGTCCCCTGTTGCCACC